>CAXTTD010000075.1:0-9491 GCA_964246945.1 uncultured Solirubrobacteraceae bacterium
CAGCGGACCGGTGATCCAGATGAGCTCCTGGATGACCGACTCCAGCGCGTAGGCACGCTCGCGGGCCAGGTGGTCGGTGAACAGCGTGCGCAGCCGGGCGCGGACCGTGGGGGCGATCGCCGGCTGCGCGGCGCCGGTCCCCGCGGCGATCGCGACGAGCAGGATCCCGGGCGCGCCGCGGGAGGCGGCGATCGCGATCGTCACGAACAGGGCCGCCTGGGCGACGGCGGCGGGCGCGAGCACCCGTGTGCGCCCGAGGCGGTCCAGGAGCCGGCCCTGCACGGGCCCGGCGGCGGCGCAGGCGAGCGCCTCGGCGCCAACCGCGAGCCCGGAGAGCGCGTAGGAGTGGGTGGCGCCGCGTACGAGCAGCAGGATCGATAGCGTCGTCATACCCTGCGGCAGGCGGGCGAGGACGCCGGTCGCGTACAGCCGCCGGCTGCCCGGCACGGAGAGCACGATGCGATAGCGGGCGAGCACCGGGCCAGCGTAGTGGGGTGCACGTCGCACCCCCGATCGGCTCGCGATCAGGCGGCGAGCGCGTCGAGCTCGGCGAGCGCCGGCGCGGGCACGCGCACCTCGCCGACCGCGAGGTTCTCCCGCAGGTGGCCGAGATCGGCGGTGCCGGGGATGAGCAGCGTGTCGTCATACCGGGCGAGCAGCCAGGCGAGCGCGAGCTGCGCGGGGGAGATCTGAAGCTCGGCGGCGAGCGCCTGCACCCGCGGATGCTCGCTCGCCTTCGGAACGTGCGGGAACGCGGAGCCGAGCGGGAAGAACGGCACCCAGGCGATCCCGAGGGCGCGACAGCGCTCGAGCACGGGCTCGGCGCTGCGGTCGAGCACCCCGTACCCGTTCTGGACGCAGGCGATGCCCGCCGGCAGTGCGCGCTCGAGCTGCTCGGCGCTCACCGCGCTCAGCCCGATCGCGGCGATGCGGCCCGCGTCGCGCAGCGCGACGAGCTCGGCGAGCTGGTCCTCGAGGTCGACGACCTGCTCACCCTCGGCGACGATCCCCGGGCGCACGTCGAGCCGGCGCAGGTTGACGACGTCGAGGCGCTCGACCCCGAGTGAGGTGAGGTTGGCCTCGACCTGCGCGCGCAGCTCGTAGGGCCGCTGGGCGGCCACGAGCGCCCCGTCGCGGCCACGCGCGGCGCCGACCTTGGTGGCGAGCACGAGCTCCTCGGGGTAGGGGGCGAGGGCGTCGGCGATCCAGGCGTTGCCCGATCCGTAGAAGGCGGCGGTGTCGATGTGGTCGACCCCGGAGGCGACCGCTTGGCGCAGGACGGCGAGCGCCCGCTCGCGATCACCAGCGCGCTCGAGCTGCATGGCGCCGAAGCCGATGCGAGCGACCGTGCGATCTCCGAGCCGCGCGCGTCCGCCGGGTGGGGACGGGGGGCTGGCGTTCGGGCACATGCGGGACCTCCTGGGTGGCGTGATCAGGTATAAACGGAGGTACCTCCGCTACGTCGATCGACGCTACCACATAAGCGGAGACCCCTCCGGATCATGGCGACCGACCACGCATTCCCCCGACGGCGCGTCGACGCCGAGCGCAATCGCGCTCGGCTGCTCGAGGCGGCACGGGCCACGTTCGCTGCGGAGGGCGAGGCGGCCCGGCTCGAGCACATCGCGCGGGCCGCCGGCGTCGGGATCGGCACCCTCTACCGTAACTTCCCGACCCGCGAGTCGCTCGTGGAGGCGGTCTACCGCAGCGAGCTCGCGGAGCTGTGCGCGAGCGCCCACGAGCTCGCCCGGGAGCTCGACCCCGACCTGGCGCTGCGCGCGTGGATGGATCGCTTCGCCGGCTACGTCGCCGCCAAGCGCGAGATCGCGCAGGCGCTGGCGCCGGTCTACGCCTCGGGCGCAGTGACCGTGCCGCAGATCCGCGAGCAGCTCGCCGACGCGGTGGCGGAGATCCTCGAAGCGGGCGCCGCCGACGGCTCGCTGCGCGGGGACGCGCGCGCCCCGGACCTCGTGGCGATGATCGTCGGATGCTTCACGGCGACCCGGCTCGCCGGCGGCCCCGAGCAGCTCGATCGGATGTTCGACCTGCTGATCGATGCCGTGCGCCGGCCGGCGGGCTGAGCCACGCCGTCGGCCGGTGTCGGCGTCAGAACGCCTGCGCGGTCGGGCGGATGAGGATCTCGTTGAGCGTCACGTGCGGAGGCCGGGAGACGGCGAAGGCGATCACCTCGGCGATGTCCTCGGCCGAGATCGAGGCCTCGGCGTACATCTGCTCGGCGCCGTGTCTGGTCTCCGCGTGGGTGATGTGGTCGGTGAGCTCGCCGCGCCTCGCGTCCCTGAACCTAGTGCCCTCAGCCTCCTTGGCTAATCCCCGACGACCTCAGCACGCTTGACGCGACCCGCTGAGGCGTCACCGAGTCGAGCGCGAAGGAGGATCCCGAGCTGAGACTGATCCTCCCGTAGGGGGAGCGGCACCCCTGGACGCCCGTCCTCGCCATTGGGTACGGTCTGCGGCATGGTCGGGGAAGCCGAGCTCCTCCAGACCTCGACCGGCGTCGTTCCCGACGGCGAGGGGTGGTTCGTCCTCAGCGCACGTGCCGCACGATGGCATCATGCGACGGGCCGCTCCGCGGTCTGTGAGTTCGAAGGTGCGACGCCGTTCGAGCAGGTCGGAATCAACCTCAGTGTGCTGGCTCCCGGACAGGCGATGTCCCGGTACCACTGGGAGTCCGACCAGGAGGACTTCCTCGTCCTCTCCGGGGAGGGCATCGTGATCATCGAAGGTCGAGAGCGTCCGCTGCACGCTTGGGACCTCGTCCATTGCCCCGCCGGCACACCCCACGTGATCCTGGGCGCCGGGACCGGGCCGTGCGTGGTGCTTGCCGTGGGCGCCCGGGACCGATCCACGGGCGTCGACTGGGGTGCGTATCCCGTGGAGCCCGCGGCCATCGCACACCACGCCGGAGTCCCGCACCACACAACCGACCCAGACGAGGCGTACTCGGGTCTGCGTCGGCGCCGACCCGTGGCCTATGACCCGGCGTGGCTGCCGGCCCCGGCGGACTGACGGCTCACGGACGTGAGCGGCTGTGCCTGGGTGCTCGACGCCAGCGGCTCGTCGGTCCATACGCCGGACAGGACGCCTGCGGTACCGTGAGCGCGGACGCCGGTCGTCGACGATTGCGGTCGCGTCCTGTGTCAACGGGCTCGGGCCGGCACCTGGCCGCCCTCCCGAAGACAGGCGCTGACCTCCCAATGCAACGAAACCTCACCTCCTGGCGGCCGACAACCGCCGTGCCGATGGCGCCGGTGGCATCGACCACGGTCGTCTCCGGTGGCGCGTCACGCTCGCCGGGCCCCGACGAACTCGCGACCGCCGGGCGCACCTCGGACCGCTGACGAACGCAGGCAAAGCGTTCACTGACTCCATACGCGAGATGTTGCTCGGCTCAAGGCGCACGCCGCGCGCTGCGGATTCCGCTTCTGAGCGCCGCGACACCCCTCCCACCTGCGAACCAGGACTCGGGGTCTCGCCTCATTCCGGATTCTGGGCCGTACTGGTGTGGCTGCTGTCTCTCCCGATCGCGTTCGGGTTGCCGGACCTCGCCAACCAGTCGCCGTTCACGCCACGGGGGTCAGCGACACCGTTGGTCGTGGGTGCCGCGCTCGTGGTCATCGCATACCTGGTCTCGCGGCGCTGGCCACGCGGACCGAGAGCGGGTCTCGCGGCGGGGGCGTTCGCGGGCTGGGTGGCGCTCTCGATGCACACCGGCCTGCACGGCACACCGTACGGCTTCATCGATGGCGACACGACGCGACTGTCGGCGATGGCGGAGCGCTACACGACCACCATCCACAGCGCGGACGGGATCGTCGGGAGTGTGCCGTCTGAGTACCCACCACTGTTTCCCTGGCTGATCGGTCGGGCCTCGGTCATCGTCGGCGATCCCGCGTGGCGTCTGCTCGGCACGGCCGACACCCTGCTCACGTCAGCGGTGGTGGTGGTCAGCTTCGTGCTATGGCGGCGGATGCTCTCGGATTGGGTCGCACTCGTGGTGGCTCTGGTCATGTTCACGGTGTTCCTGCAACCCGCGAAGCCCTACGAGGTCATGGCGCTCGATGTCACGATCCCCTGGGCGTTGGCGACGTTCGCGGAACATCCCGGGAGACGGTTGGGCTGGGTGCCGGCCGGAATCGTTGGCGGCCTGCTGGTCACGCTGTATCAGGGCTATCTGATGTTCACGGCCCTGGGCATCGTGGTGCTGATCGTCCTCACCTGGCGCGCGGCTCCCCAGCGCCGTCAGTACCTACGGCACGTGGCAGGGGTGGTGATCCTCGCGTTGGTGGTGAGCTCGTGGTATCTCGCACCGTACGTGTCCTGGGCACTCAGCCACGGCCTGCAGGAGACCGACCGGTTCCAAGACCCGTTGATCGGGATGAACCCGTTTCCGTTTCTGAGTGCCACCCCCGTCGGCGCCCTCACCGCGCTCGGCCTGGTGGGTCTTGTCTGGTATCGCCATCGCGTGTGGTGGGCACGTCCTCTGCTGTTGCTGACGCTCAGTGCCTATGTCTATCGCTTCGTCGCGGAAGCGGAATTCGTTCGCGGTGGCGACACCCTGGTGTTCCAGTACACCGTCCACGTCATCCCCCCCCCGCGCGGGGGGGGGGGCGCCCCCCCGGCGCCGGGGGCGGGGCGGGGGGTGGGGCGCCGGTCGGCGGTATCACCGCCACCTGGCCTGGGTGCGCTCGTGATCGCGGTCGTGGTCGTCTGGGCGGGGACCAGCGGCTGGTATGACTGGCTGCCCAATCTGGTGGCTCCCGCCGACCAGACCGTCAACGCCACGCTGACGAGCAGCTATCAGCCCGGACTGTCGTTCCTGATGCCGCTGCCCGACGGGAGCTACTCGCGGTACGCGCCCGCCACCGGGCGGTTTGCGTGGTTTCCCACCGATCCCATCGTCCAGGATGTCCAGTCGGTGCTGGGGCACGACGCTGCGCCGGTGACGTTGTCGTGGAGTGAGACCCTGTTCGCGACGCAACCCTGGCCCGGCTTCATCGCGGTCGGTGCCAATGCGGCGGCGGGCAGCGAGCACTGGTTCTCGCGGGTGGCAGAACTGCAGGCGCTCTCCCGAGTCACGAATCCGACCGCGTTCGCCCGGGCGTCCGCTCACACGCCGTGGGGTGGCATCGACGCCTTCGTACTGAATCAGCAGGGCGGCCGCTGGTACTGGGCTGCCATCAACCACCCGACGGTCATCTCGTTCCGTCCGGCGCAGTTCGCCCCCTCGACCTTCGTCACCTTCCGCGGCCTGCCTGACCACACCGTGGTTGCCGTCCGGCGCCCCGGCCGGTGAACGGGAGTGGGGTGGTCCGCGGCAACCGCCGCCGCGAACGGACTGATCCTCGTCACCGGCGACGAGCGGCAGTCAAAGCTGCGAGGACTCCGCACGCGCTACGTGCCGTCCTGACGATCAGCTCGGTGTGTCGAGCGACCGCGGGATCTCCCTGGGTGGTCGGGTTGCGAGCACGCGGTACATGTGCGTATCGGTCAGGGCGCGATAAACGCGTAACCCGTCGGGATCTTGGGCCGCTTGACCGCCAGGGTGATGTTGGGCGGGGTTGCGGCGAGCACGTGAGTGATCTGGTCGATGTCGCCGTATCGACTTGAGCCGTGCTCGGTTTCCCTGAGCGGCTGGTAGGTGCTCGCGTCGACGTCCAGGGTGATGTGGTCGATTCCGTCCCTGCCCGTGAGAACCAGTGCTCTGACGCCGTCCAGGGTCGTCGTGGCGGCCCGGCGCTCCAAGTGGCTTGAGAGGGCGTGCTCTACCGCCCGGGGGGTGCTCAGGGCTCCCGGGAACCGAGCGCGGAAGGGGCGCGCTGACGGGCTTTGGATCGGCATGTGGTTGCTGCCGCTGCCCGCCGACCAGCTGTGCCGCGTGTAATCGATCGAGAACGTTCTGAAGTGCTCCTCATCGTGGACGGGAACGTCCTCATCGACATTCTCGTACAGCACCCGGCCGCTGCGCGTCTCGGCCTTGTCCGCCTGAAAGATGGCCCCGGTTTTAGGGTCGAGGTAGATAACGTCGTGATAGACGGGAAACCCCACGTAGTCCACCGTCGAGGTCACGACGCCGAACCCCCGTTCCAGGGAGATGAGCTTCGCTTTGACGTGGCGGATCACGTATGCGGCGTTTCGCACCTCGGCCTGGGGCTTCGGCCCGAGCGCAACGGATCGGGACGCGGGGTGTGAGCTGGGAATCACCGCGAGCGTCACGGTGATCGCGGCGATGGCTGTGGCGATGGCACAGGCCGAGCCGGCGACCACCCAGCGCGGTGCGCGGCGCCTCGACTTGCGACTGCGGTCCAGTTCGCGGATCAGACCGTCCCGGACACGCGCCTCACCGGCCTGATCAGTCGCAGGGTTGGTGACGCCGACATCCCTCAGGGCCTCGAGTAGGTCCATCCTGATTCTCCTTTCAGATGCGTGAGCTCGCGCCGGGCGCGAGCGATGCGCGAGCTGACCGTGCCGACCGGAACGCCCAGCGCAGTTGCCACCTCCTCGAAAGTCAGCTCGCCCCACGCCATCAACCACAACGCGTCGCGGTCCACGTCCGACAGCCGCCTCAGCTCCCTGACCAAGTCCGCGCTGAGCGCGCGGTCCTCATGCTCGACCTGCTGGGGCTCGGCCGCTGCGAGGCGCTGAAGCGCCTTCAGACGCCGATGTTCGCTGCGACGGTGATCGGCGATGACATGATTTGCGGTCCCCAACAGCCACGGCAAGACGCTGCCATGCGCCGCTCGGCAGGACCCGCGAGCGCGAAAGGCGCGGACAAACACCTCCGAGGACAGATCATCACCAACCTCTGACCCCACCCGCCGCGCGACATAACGCCGCACGTCAGCCTGATAGCGATCAAACAGGACGGCAAACGCAGAGGAATCGCCGACCGAGCACGCCACCACCTCCACATCCGGTGAGCCTGAGTCCATACCCCTCTGTCGCCGCAGCCCGCCGATTTCATCTCGGTCACGTCGTCAATCCGACCTCACAAGCTGACCGGCCAGCCGCAACGACGGCACCGATTATCCCCGGCGCCCGGCCTCGGGTGTAGAGCGCCGATCGAATGACAGGGCGAATCCGTCAGCGAACAGACGTTTCTGTTGGACGCTAATCGTCCCCCAGGTAGATGACCTCGCACGGCGGTTCTGATCTGGCCAGCCGTCCGTCCGTCGTGACCAGCGGGCACCGGTTGCGCTCCGCGAGTGCGACATAGAGGCCGTCCAGGATGCGCACGGATACGCGGAGCGCGAACGCGCGTAGCAACAGGTCCTCGTCCATGGGGACGACGTCCTGGTCGAGACGGGCGGCGTCTGCCAGCGCAGCCGCGGCGCGCTCGGGAGTCAGCTCGCCGGCACGCACGAGCCGTGCCACGGCAGAGCCTACCTCCGCGAGCTGGTGGCCTGGTGCCGTTATCGGTTGACCAAGCGTGTCCAGCACGGCGTCGCGAGCCGGGCGGTCGGCGACGATATCGACGAGCGCCGACGCGTCGAGGACGATCACCCGGCGAACTCGTCATCGACGTCAGCCATGAGGTCCTCGATGCTCATCGGACTGTCGTGGATCGGCCGCGCCCGGGCAGCCGCGATCCAAGCGGCATTCACGTCACCGGCCAGCGCGTCAGCGAACGCCTGCTGGGCCAGCTGGGAGATCGGGAGCTCGCGGCGACGCAGCTCGTCGTACATCCTGTCTGGAACGTAGACGCTCACCTTTGGCATACCCCCAGTGTACCCCCATGCAGAACGCCGGTCGCCTGACGCCCGCTTCGCGGCAGCCCGAACGTCGGACGCCTTGCGCGAATGTCTCGACCCGGCGGCCGCGGGCTTCCGGCTCGCGCAACAGATCACCGGCCTGCCCGACGAACTCATCGACCTCATCGCAGCGACAGATCTCCGGGACGATCCACTGACGACTCCCGGGAATCGCGGTGACATCTATCCGGGACTCCACAAAAACAGCTCCGTCGGCGTCGAGCGCCCCAGCATTGGGATTACATAAGACAGATTATCGAGCATTAGATGGCGATCGCTGAGTCAGCTAATCGCCGCAGAGCGCTGCGGAGGTTGGCCGCCGATCCGTCTTACCGTGGCTCGGGCAGCAGCGAGACGACGGTCAGTTCTTCGATGCCTCCGAAGTCCGCGGGATTACACGTATAGAGCGGCAGGCTGTTGGCGACCGCGGTTGCGGCGATGAGCGCGTCGAAGGTGCGTGCGGCAGGCTTGCGGCCGGATCGACGGATGTCCGCGGCGACTCGCCCGAATGCGCGCGCCGCACGCGCATCAAACGGCAGCGGCTCGAAGTTGTGCTCTGCGTGCTGAACGTGCGCGAGGCGGATCGCTCGCACTCGGTCGTCGTCGGTCAAGAGCGGGCCGAGACTGAGTTCCGCCAGCGTGACGGCGGAGATGCGCGGTGCTTCTGGGAGACACTCTGGGTCGGCGATCTCCGAGAGTCGAATGACCGCCGAGGTGTCGAGTATGCCTTCGACCGGCCGGGTCACGTGACCGGCAGGCTCGGGTCGAGGACGGCGTCGATGTCGCGGCGCAACCTATCCAGATCCAGTGATGGAAGATCACGGTAGGCGGCAAGCAACGCCTCGGCGCTGAGTGGGCGCTTCGGCAGCGGCGTGAGCGTCGCGACGGGCTCACCGGCTCGAGTGATCGTGATGCTCTCGCCGCCGGCGGCGCGGTCGATGACCTCCCCACCGCGGTTGCGAAGTTCCCGGATCGTGACCGATCTCATGCGGAATAGCGTATCACGCGTGAGACGCGGAACAGGCGTCGTCTGCATGAAGCGAGTCTCATTCGACCGATGATGTTCCACACCGCCGCCGTCTTGCCCATCAGCCGCGGGCGCGTGGGTGGACGGCACGGCCGACGCCGACACGCTGACCCCGACGCCGGGCCGCCTTTGAGTCGACCGACGCCGACCGGGATCCCGTCCGTTCAACGCCCCGCGGCGCACCGGGCGCACTACTCCGTCGAAATCCAAGAACCGCACGGGCCACGCCATCGGCGAACATGTTGCGCGCCGGGGTCGCGCGCCGTCACTCGAACGACGGCCGGACAACCGTCCGATCAGCTCCTCGAAGGGCGTGAGCCGGTTGTCGTGATCTTGCATCGCTCGCGACGCGAATACGATGCACATGTGCGGACAACGGTCGATCTGCCGCGCTGCTCGGTGTAGGCGGATGGCGTGCCCCCGGGCTCGCGGAGCCTGATGCCCGCTTCGGCGCGCAGAGGGCGTCGCCGAGATAGTTGAGAAGGTGGTGGTCGCGGTGGGCTCGCAGCGCCTCGAGTGTCTGCGATGGATGGTGCTCCTGTCCCTCCCCCCGAGTGCTCAGGCACCGACCGGCCAGTGCTCGAGAAGCAGGGCCGGCCATCGGAAAGTGCTTCGGATGCCCGGTTGCCAGCGGCACCCCGAGCGCGACGGCTACGGCCGCGATCACGCAATCTGCCTGCGCAAGCGTGACGCCG
>CAXTTD010000075.1:9591-11042 GCA_964246945.1 uncultured Solirubrobacteraceae bacterium
GTTGATCGGCGTCGTGAGCGGGACGTCGCCGTGCCGGCGGATGCCTCGCAGCCGGGTCACCGTCTCCGGTCGCCCCCTCAGGACGTCGATGAGGACGGTCGTGTCAGGAGGACACTCACATCGCGCTAGCCGATTCGGTGGACGTCGCTGGTGCGCTGCTCGCTCACCCAGCCTGCCGGATCGGCGTCCCACGCGTGAGCGGAATCGGGGACCGCACCGATTGCGGTCTCAATGTCCTCCCAGCGACGCTCGTCGTCGAGGGCTCGGCGAACTGCGGTCGCGATGAACAGGTGCGGCGACGATGACCGACTCGGACATCGAGAGCGCGCACGACGTCATCGTCCAGAGTTATGTGCACACGCATGGCCGCAAGATACACACGGAGTTGCCCACCCGACTACGGTCCCGTGCCGTAATGTCCCGGGCACCGTGTCGCACCGCACTGCCCTGAGTCCGCCGTGATCCCGGCGGCGACCCCATCGGTCGCCGTCGCCGTATCCGATCACGTCAACGCCGGTCATCCGGCTCCACTCAGGAGTGTTGATCCATGCTGGCCTCATACCGAACGCTGCTCGGTCGCCCGGGCGCGCGGGGGCTGCTGCTCGTCTGCGCGCTCAGCTGGCTGTCGTTCAGCGGCTACGGGATCTCGCTGATCCTCGCCGTCCACCGCGCCACCGGGTCCTACGCCTCGGCGGGCGTCGCGCTCGCCGCCTTCGCCCTCGGCGCCGGGCTGCTCGCGCCCGTCCGCGGCCGCCTCGTCGATCGCCACGGCCCCCGTGCCCTGCGTGCTCTGGGCGGTGTCCATCTGCTCGCCGGGGCCGGACTCGCCGTCGTGCTGGGACTGCGCGTGGAGCCCCTCGCCTTCCTGTGCGCGACGCTGCTCGGGGCGAGCGCCCCGCCCCTGATCGCGGTGGCGCGCGCCCGCTGGGGCGAGGTGACCGGCGAGACGCTGGCTCGGACCGGTCACGCGCTCAACGCGGGCCTCTCCGACGCCGCGCAGATCCTGACGCCGGCGCTCGTCGCCGGGCTCGCTCTCCTCTTCTCCCCCGTGTTGACGCTCGCGCTCCTCGTCACCGGCGCGGGCGTCGCGGCGTTCTCGCTCGCGGCATACCTGCAGCGCGCCTCCTCCGAGCCCCCTCAGCCCGAGCCGAGACCTCCGACCACCCGCCTCGGGGTGCTGAGGAGCAGTCCAGGGCTCCGGGTCCTCGTGGCCTGCGATCTGGCGACCGCGGCGTGGCTCACGGGGCTTGAGATCGCGATCATCGCGCTCGCCGGCCGGCATGGCCCGCCGGAGCTCGGGGTCCTCACTCTCACCGCCTCCGCGGTGGGCAGCATCGTGGTCTCGCTGCTGTCGGGGAGCTCGAAAGTCCGGGGAGCCGCGCCGCCCCGCGACCTGGTCGGCGCGGTGCTGACCGCCGCGGGGCTGCCCCTCGCGCGGCGCACGCCGCCGG
>CAXTTD010000076.1:0-10999 GCA_964246945.1 uncultured Solirubrobacteraceae bacterium
CGAACCGACCCGGTCGGCCCCGGCCGCCGAGGCCCGGGCCGGGCCGGGCCGGGCCGGGCCGGCGCAACTTCGGAGCACCGCGCGCGTTGTGCGTGACGTATGCGACGAGCGCTCACCCTGCTCAGCTGCCTCGCAGCACTGGTGGCACTGCTCACCGCGCTGCCGGCGGGCGCGGCGGCGGCGCCGCTGCACTGGTCGGCCGCCCACCAGATCGACGGCGCCGGTGGGATCGGCCTCGCCGAGCTCGCCTGTCCCGCCGCGACGCAGTGCGACGCGATCGACAGTGACGGCCGCCTGCTCCAGTTCGACCCCGCGGCGCCGGGTCGCCCGACGCCGGTGGCCCTGGGCGCCCGGAGCGGCGTGTCCGCGCTCGCCTGCGCGACGGCGACGCAGTGCACGGCTCTCGACGGGGACGGCGGCGTGGCGACGTTCGACCCCGCCGATCCCGGGAGCCTCACGTTCACGACGGTCGATCCGGGGGCCGACGGGGCGGACGCGCTCGCGTGCCCCTCGAGCAGCGAGTGCGTGATCGGTGACAGCACGGGCAACGTGGTGAGCTTCGATCCCGCCTCGCCCGCCGCGGTGACGACGGCCTCGCTCGACCCCCATGAGGACTTCGGCATCCTCGCCGTCGCGTGCGTCTCGAGTACCCAGTGCACCGCGATCAGCCAGACGACGGAGTGGACCCTCGATCCCGCCGACCCGTCCGCGGCGACCTCCGCGCGGATCGACACCGCCGCCGGGTTCGCGCATGCGCTCACCTGCGCCTCGGCGACCCAGTGCACCGCGGTCGATCAGTCCGGTCGCGAGGCGACCTTCGACCCGCAGACCGGATCGGTCGCCGCTCCGGTCGCGCTCGGGCCGGGTCCGTACATCCAGCTGGTCAGCGTCGCGTGCACCTCCGCCGCCCAGTGCGTGGCCGCCGATGACTACGGCCACCTGATCAGCTTCGACCCCGAGACCGGGCTCCTCACCGCCACGCTGGCGCAGCCCTCGGTCTACACGGTGGCGTGTCCGACGGTGGGCGGCTGTGTCGCCGGCGAAACCGCCGGCCGGCTGGTCACCTTCACGCCCGCCAGCGCCGCCGCGCCGACCGTGACCCGCATCGACGCGGGGACGCCGCTGCTTGACCTTGCGTGTCCCGGTCGGGCCCAGTGCACCGCGGTCGACTCCGAACACGAGCTCACCTTCAACCCCCTCTCCCGCACGGCGGCGACCTACCGGCGCGCGCTGCCCGGCCGCGTCTCGCCGACGTTGCCCGGCATCGCGTGCCCGACGCTCACGCTGTGCGACGTGACTCGCCTCGACGCCCAGACCTCGTTCGACCCGCGGAGCTTCGGCGCGCCGCGGGACCATGTCGTCGACCACGACGGCGACGGCACGCTCCTCGCGGTGAGCTGCCCGTCGTCGGCCGAGTGCGTCTCGATCGACTCCGACGGCGTCGCGGTCAGCTATGACCCGCGCACCGACCGGATCCTGCGCAAGCGGATCGACGTCGAGGTGGGCGAGGCGCTCACCGCGCTCGCCTGCTCGAGCCGCACCCAGTGCACCGCGACCGACAACGACGGGGCGATGGTCACGTTCGATCCGCTCACCGGGCATCGGGTCCTGAGCGCGACCATCGACACCAAGGTCGGCCTCGATGCGCCCTCGGGCGACTCCGACAATGAGCTCGACGGGATCGCCTGCCACGGGGCCTCGCTGTGCGTCGCCGTCGACACGCTCGGCAACGAGGTGAGCTTCGACCCGCGCTCGCGCCGTGGCGCGCGCCTCGCACCGGTCGATCCGAGCGGCGGGCTGACCGCGGTGAGCTGCCCCTCGCAGGGGCGGTGCGTGCTCACCGACTCCGACGGCCTGATCTGGACGGGGGCGCCCCGCAGTCGCGCGTGGACCTCGACCCGGCCGCGCGGGGCCGCTGCGCTCACCTCGGTGGCCTGCGTCTCAGACCGCGAGTGCGTCGCCGTCGACGTCGCGGGTGACGAGTTCACCGCCCGCTGACGGCCCTCCGGCGGTCACATCCCGCGCGCTTCCGCGCGCATCGACTACGCGTCGAAGCGCTCCAGCAGGTCGCTGCGCCCGAACAGCTCGGCGCTCGCGCGGGCGGTGGGGGTGCCGGCGTCGGGGTCGGCGCCCGCGTCGAGCAGCATCCGGACGACCTCGTCCTCGCCCTTGAACACCGCGCCGGCGAGCGGCGCCTGCCCCCGGTCGTTGACGCGGTCGGGGTCGGCGCCGCGGGCGAGCAGCGCGCCGACCGTGTCCGCGTGGCCGTGGTAGGCGGCGAGCATGAGGAGCGTGTCGCCGGTGTGATTGGCGAGGTCGGGGCTCACCCCCGCGTCGAGGAACTCCGCGAGCGCCCGCGCCTCTCCGGCCCGGGCGAGCGCGAACATCCGGCTGGCGAAGGCGACGATCTCCTCTCCGGGCTGCTCGCTCACCGGGTGGAGTCTCGCACCCCGATCGTGGGTAGCCGACCGTCGTGAGCTCATCGCCGGTCACCGTGCACGCCGCCGTCCCCGAGATCGCCCGGGAGATCGTCGCCGCGCGCGCGCCCGCGGCGCGGGTGGTGGCGATCGAGGACGCTGGCACCCTGCGGGAGGCCGAGTTCATCGTGCCCATCCCCTACCGCCAGGCCGAGCTCGTCGAGGTGCTCGACGACCTCCCGCGGCTGCGCGTGGTGCAGACGCTGTCGGCGGGCGTCGACAAGCTCGCCGACGTGATGCCCGACCGGGTGACGTTGTGCAGCGCCCGCGGCGCCCGGGACAGCGCGGTCGCCGAATGGGTGCTCGGGGCGCTGCTGGGGGCGAACACCCACGTCGCCGAACGGGCCGGCGCGACGAGCTGGGGAGAATCGATCCCGCTGCGCGACGTCGCCGAGTCGACCGTGCTCATCCTCGGCATGGGGTCGATCGGCCGCGCGGTGGCCGATCGCCTGGAGCCGTTCGGCGCGGAGGTGATCGGCGTCGCCTCTCACGCTCGGGATGACCTGCACGGGGTCGACGAGCTGCCCGAACTGCTGCCGCGGGCCGACACCGTCGTCGTCCTCACCCCACTCACCGACGCCACCCGCGGTCTGATCGGCGCCGACGCGCTCGCCGCGCTGTCCGACGGCAGCCTGCTGATCAGCGCCGGGCGCGGCCCCGTCGTCGACACCGACGCGCTGCTCGCCGAGACGGCGAGCGGACGCCTGCGGGCGGTGCTGGACGTCACCGATCCCGAGCCGCTGCCCGACGGCCACCCGCTGTGGCGAGCCGCGGGGGTCATCTCGATCACGCCCCATGTCGGGGGCAACTCCCCGCGCGCCAACCGCCTCGCCGCCGAGCTCGCGGGTGATCAGCTCGCGCGCTACTGCGCCGGCGAGTCCCTGCACAACGTCGTCCACTGAAGGAGAATCATGAACCTCACCCGCTTCGGCGTCTGGACGAGCTACCCGAGCATCGGCGTGGAGAACGCCGCCGAGGCGGCGCGCCTCGCTGAAGGCCTCGGGTTCGGCGCCTTCTGGCTCGGGGCCTCGCCGGAGGCGGGCGAGCTGCGCCCGCTGCTCGCCGCCACCGAGACGCTCATCGCCGCCACCGGGATCGTGAATCTGTGGCAGAGCGACCCCGCCACGGTGGCGAGTGAGGCCGCGGAGCTCGAGCGCGACCATCCCGGGCGCTCGCTGATCGGAATCGGGGCCGGCCATCCCGAGGCGACGAGCGACTACACGCGCCCGCGGCACGCGATGATCGAGTTCCTCAACGCGCTCGACGCCGCGCCCGAGCCGCTGCCCAGCGCGCAGCGGATCCTCGCCGCCCTGGGGCCGCGGATGCTCGACCTCGCGGGCGAGCGCTCGCTGGGCAGCCACCCGTATTTCACCACCGTCGAGCACACCCACTTCGCCCGCGAGCGGCTGGGCGACGGTCCCGTGCTCGCCGTCGAGCTCGCGTGCGTGGTCGAGCCCGATCCGGAGGCCGGCCGGACGGCGGCTCGGAAGTACGCGGCGCTCTACCTCGGGCTCTCCAACTACACCGACAACCTGCGGCGGTTCGGCGTCAGCGACGCCGACATCGCCGACGGGGGCTCGGATCGTCTCATCGATGCGGTGATCCCCCACGGCGAGGCGGCGCAGATCGCCGAGGTCGTGAGCGCCCACCTGCAGGCGGGCGCCGACCACGTGTGCCTGCAGCCGGTCGGCGTAGCCGGCGTGCCGCGCGCGGAGTGGTCCGCCCTGGCCGGCGCGCTGGGTCTATAGCGCCTGCTGCGCACCACGCAGCGGGGCGTCACCGCGGACGCCGAGTCATCCGGTTCGCCGAGCCGGCGGTCACAGGTGGGCGATCGTGGCCCTGGCAATGCCGAATCGCCCCCTTCGGTGAGCCGGCGCTCACGAATGAACGGTCGTGGCCATGGGGATGCCGAACCGTCCCCCATACTGGGGCCGGGATGAAGCGGTTCATTCGCCCGCTGGGGCTGATCGTGGTCGCGGCCGCGATCGGTTACGTGATCGCCCGCGCCGATCACTCCGGCGCGCATCGTCCCGCCGACGCGCTCGTCCACACCGCCGCCGCGCCGACGTTCACGGTCCACTACCCCCGGGACTGGCAGACCGTCGACCCTCCGGGGGTGCGCGGCCTCAGCCTCGGCCACGCGGTCGCGGTCGGTCCGGGCGGCGCGCGGCAGGGGATGCAGATCGGCACCGCGAAGGTCCCCACGGTGGGCGCGCTGCCCACGGCGCTCGAGCGTTCGCTGCCGCGCCGGCCGCGGGCCCAGACGGTCGCGCTCGGCGCCTACCGATTTGATCGCTACCTGGATCTCGCGCCCCGCGGGGCGCACGAGGTCGTCTCCGTGTACCTGCTCGCCACCACCCGGTCGACGATCGTCGCCACCTGCACCACGCCCCATCCCGACGGGGCGTTCACCGCGGCGTGCGAGTCGGTGCTGCGCACGCTCACCCTCGCCCGCGGCGTCGCGGTCTCCGGACGGGTGGACGCGGCGTACGCGCTGGAGCTCAACGAGATCCTCGCCTCACTCAACCAGGCCCGCCTCGCCAACGCGAACGGGCTCGAGGCCTCGAGTCTCGCCCGGCGGGCCCGGGCCGCGCAGCGTCTGGGCACCGCCGAGGAACGGGCGGCGGGCACCGCCGAGCGGCTGTCGGCAGGCAGTGCGACGACCGCCAACGACACGCTGGTGAGCTCGCTGCGCGAGGCGGCGTCCGGTTACCGGGCGCTCGCTCGCGCGGCCCGGCACGAGGACCGCTCGGCCTACGAGGCCGCTCAGCGGACGCTCGAGAGCGCCCAGCACCGGCTTGCGGGAGCGTTCAAGACGCTCGCCCGGCTCGGTTATGAGCTGCGCTGACCAGTGAAGGCATTCGACGCCGATACCTAGTACGCTCTGCCACTTATAGGAGTGCTCGGGAGAGTGAGAGAGAGGATGTGGGTGCCGAGGGCGGCAGTTCATCGGCGACCCGTCGCGCTGGCCGCGGCGGTCGGGATGCTCGCCCTCGGCACCGCATCAGCCGCGGCAGGCACCTCGCCGCTGCGGGTGAGGCTGATCGGCGTGCGCGATCGCGAGGTGCGGGTCAGCGTGTGGAGCGCGCGCGGCTCCCTGCGCGAGGTGCACATCGTCCTGCGTCGGCGGGCGACGCTGCTCGCGACCGCTTACCTGCCGACCGCCACCCGGCGCCACCGGACGGTGGTGCTCACGCTGCCCCGCGGGGTCCCCGCGCGGGGCCCGCTGACGGTAAGCGCGACCGCCACCCAGCGGCGGCCGCACCCCACCGTCGGCGCTCGCGCCTACACGACCTCGAACACGTCCTCGTAGACCGGCTCGGCTTCCGCGAGGTCCGTCGCCGCACCCGCGGACGCCGGCGAGGCCTGCCTCGCGGGCGACGCGCCCGCCACGCGACGCAGCAGCACCAGGGCGAGGCCGATGCCGACCACGACCGCCGCGGCGCCGCCGAGATACGCGAGGTGGTAGCCGCTCACCAGCGCGTCCGTGGCCGAGTGGTGGGTGGCGAGCTCCGAGCGGGAATGGCTCGAGGCGACCGTGCCGAGCACCGCGAGCCCGAGGGCGCCCGCTACCTGCTGGGAGACGTTGACGATGCCCGAGGCGAGGCCGGCGTCGCTGGCGGGCACGTCGGCCATCGCGATCTGCAGCAGGGGCATGAACGCGAGCCCGATTCCGAGTCCGATCCCGAAGAAGGCGAAGAACACCGTCGGGAAGAACGCCGTGGTCGGACCGGCGCCGTGGATGAGCGCGAGACCGCCGATCACCGCCATCATGCCGGCCACCAGCACCGGGATCGAGCCGAAGCGATTCACCAGCCGCGCGGTGATCCCAAGCGACAGCGCAGCCACCGTGAACGTCCACGGCAGGTACGCGAGGCCGGTCTCGATGGGGGTGAAGTGGCGGACGTGCTCGAGGTAGAGCGTGCCGAGGAAGAACGTCGAGTACATCGCGGTAACGATCAGGCCGCGGACGATGCTCGAGCCGATGAGGCCCCGCAGATGCAGGATGCGTAGCGGCATGATCGGGTTCTCGATCCGCGACTCGAGGACGAGGAAGCCGCTCATCAGCGCGACCGCCGCCGCTCCGGGCACGAGCACCGCGGAGGAGCCCCATCCATGGGGGGTCGCCTCGACGATCGCGTACACGCCGGACATCAGCGACGCGGTGACCAGCACCGAGCCGAGCCAGTCGATCCCGTGGCCGAGGCCGACGCCGGGGTCGGCGGGCACCAGCCGGCTGCCGAGGACGAGCGTGGCGATGCCGATCGGGACGTTGACGAAGAAGATCCAGTGCCAGTCGAGGATCTGGGTGAGCAGGCCGCCGAGTAGCAGTCCGAGCGAGCCGCCCGCGACGGCGACGAACACGTAGGCGCTCATCGCGCGGGTGCGCTCGGCGGGCTCGGGGAACTCGGTGACGATGATGGCGAGGATCACCGACGCCTGTAGGGCACCGCCCACCCCCTGGAGCAGGCGGGCGCCGATGAGCGCGCCCTCGCTCCACGCCGACCCGCAGAGGATCGAGGCGATCGTGAAGACGCCGACGCCGATCATGAACACCCGCTTGCGGCCGATCAGGTCGCCGAGCCGGCCGGCGAACAGCAGCAGGCTGCCGAACGTGACGAGGAACGCGTTGACGACCCAGGTCAGCTGCCCCTGAGAGAAGTGGAGGTCGTGCTGGATCGAGGGCAGGGCGACGTTCACGATCGTCGTGTCGAGCACGATCATGAGCTGGGCGAGGCAAACGACGGCGAGCGACAGCCAGCGGCGCCGGTCCGGGCTTGGAGAGAGGAATGAGTTCACGAAGATCTCCAGAAGATGGGGGAGAGGTACTAAACTGGAGGACACCTCCGAAACTATGTGGAGGCCGCCTCCGGATCGACTATAGCGGAGGCATCCTCCGGTTTGTCAAGATCTGGTGATCGCGTCATGAGCAGCGTCGTCGACATCCCCGAACTCGGTCTTCCCGCCCGACCCAAGCGCGCGGACGCGCGGCGGAACTACGACAAGGTGGTCGCCGCGGCGCGCGGCGCGTTGTACGCGCACGGAGCGGGCACCTCCCTGGACGCCGTGGCCCGCCGGGCCGGGGTCGGCATCGGCACCCTGTACCGCAACTTCCCCCACCGCCAGGCGCTGCTCGAGGCGGTCTACGTCGACGAGGTCGAGAAGCTGTGCGCGAACCTCGGCGACCTCGAGGCGCTTTCGCCGTGGGACGCTCTGGCCACATGGCTGCGCCGGTTCGTCGACTACATGGCGACCAAGCAGGCGCTCGCGGGAGCCCTCACCGAGGTCGACCGCGACGCGCCGGTGTTCACGTGTTGCCGGAGCGCGATGTACGCCGCCGGCGAGCCGCTGCTCGCCCGCGCCCAGGCGGCCGGGGTGGCGCGCGTCGACGTCGAGCTGCCCGAGGTCATCCAGCTGGTGATCGGGGTCGCGAAGCTGCCCAGCACGGAGCCCGGGCAGGCAGCGCATCTGCTCGAGATCGTGCTCGACGGATTGCGCGCCCGCTGAGCGGTGAAGCGTGCCCGCCGTGGAGCGGGCTGGCGAGATGATCGCCGGACGGCTGAGGTGGCAGGCCGAGACGCGACCCCACGCGCCGTAGCTCATCGCGCAGGACGCCACACTGGTCGAAACTCTCACACAATTCACACAGAACCCGGAGACCATCCGCGGTCGTGACCTTCCCCGCCGCGGATGATCCGTCGGGCCACGCGTCGCCGCTCCGTGTCCTCGTCGTCGACGATGAGCCGTCGATCTGCGATCTGGTGTCGATGGCGTTGCGACACCACGGCTACGAGGTCGTGGCCGTCGAGACCGGAGCCGAGGCGCTCACCCAGGTCCGCGACTGGCGACCGCACGCGATGGTGCTCGACGTGATGCTTCCGGACATGGAGGGGTTCGAGGTGGCCCGGCGGCTGGCGGCGCGCCGCGACCAGGTCCCGATCCTGTTCCTGTCGGCTCGAGATCGCACGTCGGACAAGATCCGGGGATTGACGATCGGCGGCGAGGACTACGTCACCAAGCCGTTCAGTCTCGAGGAGCTCATCGCCCGACTGCGCAACATCATGCGCCGGAGCGGGGCGGGCCCGGGTGCCGGGGCCGCCCGCCTCTCCTTCGCGGATCTCGAGCTCGATGAGGACGCCCGGGAGGTCACTCGTGCCGGGCAGCTGGTCGAGCTGACCGCCACCGAGTACCGGCTGCTGCGGTACCTGATGCTGCACCCGCGAGTCGTGCTCAGCCGCGCGCAGCTCCTCGCGCACGTATGGAGCTACGACTATCACGGCGACGCGCGGGTGCTCGAGACCTACATCAGCTATCTCCGCAAGAAGCTCGACGCTCACGGACCGCCGCTGGTGCACACGGTGCGCGGGGTCGGCTACGTGCTCCGCCAGCCCCGGAGCTGACGCGTGTCGCTGCGCTCGCGCCTGCTCGCCGGGATGGTCGTCCTCGTGACCGCGGGCCTGGCGGTCACCGCGGTCGTGACCTTCGCCGAGCAGCGCTCGTTCCTCTATGACCGGGTCGACGCCCAGACCCAGGCGGCGCTGGGGCCGCTGACGTTGACGCTGCGCGTCAAGGGAACCGCACCGTTCGGGCGGTTGCACCGCAGTCGCCCGCAGCCGCTCAGCGGTCGGGCTCCCCCGGGGCCGCGGCGGGGCGCCGTCCGGAACGTGCTCGACCTGCCACCCGGGACCTTCGGGGAGATCATCGGCCCCGGCGGCGACGTGCTGGGCCGGCGGACGTTCAGCTATGGACAGGCAAGTCCCCGGCCGCCCGCGCTGCCCGCCCACTTCCCGGTGAGCTCCCGCGGCGCCCGACCGCAGGTCTTCGAGGTCGGCGGCTCCCATGGCGTTCGCTATCGAGCCGTGGCCGTCCGTGACGGCCGCGCCATAGCGGTCGCGGCCGTCCCGCGGCGCGAGGCGGCAGCGCCGCGGCACCGCCTCGTCATGGTCGAACACATAGTCGGAGGCGCGGTCATCCTCGCGATCCTCGTCCTCGGCCGGCTGGTCATCCTGATTGGCCTGCGCCCGCTTCAGCGGATCGGCCGGGTCGCGGCGGAGATCGCGCACGGAGACCTCTCGCGCCGCGTCGCGCCCGACGACGAGCGCACCGAGGTCGGTCGCCTGGGCCGCTCGCTGAACGAGATGCTCGCCCAGATCGAATCGGCGTTCGCTGACCGGGCGCGGTCCGAAGCGCGGCTGCGCAGCTTCATCGCCGACGCGTCCCATGAGCTGCGAACACCGCTGGCGGCGATCCGCGGATACGCCGAGGTGTTCCGGCTCGGGGCGGCGTCGGATCCGGAGACGCTCGGCCGGGCGATGGCCCGGATCGAGTCCGAGGCGACGCGGATGGGGGTGCTCGTGGAGGATCTGCTGCTGCTCGCCGAGCTCGATCAGGGCGCCCGGCCCCGCCGGGAGCCGGTCGACCTCGGCGAGCTCGCGCGGGAGGCTGCGTTCGACGCTCGTGCCGCGTCGGGCGAGCCCCGGACGATCACCGTGCACACCAGCGAGAGCGACGGCCCGCTGGTCGTCGCGGGCGATCCCGATCGCCTGCGCCAGGTGCTCGGCAACCTCGTGCGCAACGCCGTCATCCACACGCCCGCCGGCACCGCGGTCGAGATCAGCGTCCACCGGTCCGGCGACCGGGTTGACCTCTCGGTTCGCGATCACGGTCGCGGGCTGCCGCCCGGTGATCCCGAGAAGCTCTTCGAGCGGTTCTGGCGCAGCGAGAGCGGACGCCGCCGCGGACCGGGCGGGGCCGGCCTGGGCCTGGCGATCGTACGCGCGATCGTCGACGCCCACGACGGCAGCGTCACCGCCGCGGCCGCGCCCGGCGCAGGAGCGCGCTTCACGGTCTCGCTTCCCGCGACACCGGGAACCCGCCTCGGGCATCCCTCACTCAGCCCGCGCGCCAACTCTCAGCAGACTCTCAGCTGATTCATGCGCGGCTCTCACGGGCCGCGCGGATGGTGTGGGGCATGCGGCCGCTTTACGTCCCCTGTCCGCGACCGTGACGGTCCGGCTTCCCTGGCACATCGCCGGTCTGCTTGCGGTGGGCGTGGCCGCCGTCGTGCTGGCGATTCTCGAGATCGGACCCTCGACCAGCCGGGCTGCGCGCACCGAGCGGGAGACGGTCACCGCCGCGCGCGGCGTGGTCCAGTCGACCCTCACCGGCGACGGCAACGTTGCCGCCGGCGTCGACGACGACGTCAACTTCCAGACCAGCGGCACCCTGAAGCGCGTCTACGTCACGCAGGGCCAGCACGTCGTCAAGGGCCAGTTGCTCGCCACTCTGAATCCGAGCTCGGACCAGGACACGGTCGACGAGGACACGCTCGACCTCGATTCCGCCGAGGACTCACTGAAGAACGCCAGGGAGGAGAAGACCTCCGGGACCAGCGACACCCGCGAGGAGCTCAGCGGCTCCTCCGCCGACTACGTCTCGTTCACGAACGCATCCGCACCCACGACCACCGCGGCCACCGCGGCCACCGCGACCACCGCCACCCCGCCGACCACGACGACCAC
>CAXTTD010000077.1:0-10986 GCA_964246945.1 uncultured Solirubrobacteraceae bacterium
CGTCACGGTGAGCGCCACCGGCTTCGACAGGGGCGCCCCGAGCCCCGGCAGCTCGAGCCCCGCCGCGGAGACCCGCCCCTCTGAGTCGGCGCCCACCTCCCGCCGGCGCGACGTGCGCCTCGACGATCGCCAGCGCTCCTCGCTCGAGATCTCCGACGACGACATCGACATCCCGTCGTTCCTGCGGGACCGTTAGGCCGCCAGCGACGGGCGACGGGACCCCCGCCGTCCGTCGGGTCTGCTTCCCTCACTCGCCGTGCCCAATCAGAAGACCGCTCTCATCACCGGGGTCACCGGCCAGGACGGCTCATATCTCGCCGAGCTGCTGCTCGAGGAGGGGTACGACGTCCACGGTGTCGTGCGGCGCTCCTCCACGGAGAAGTTCGACCGCATCGAGCACCTGCGCCACCGGATCACCCTGCACCAGGCCGACCTGCTCGACCAGCGCTCGCTCACCGATGCCCTGCGGGCGTCCCGGCCGACCGAGATCTACAACCTTGCCGCGATGTCCTACGTCGCGGTCTCCTGGATCCAGCCGACGCTCACCGCGGAGTTCACCGGCGTCGGCGTCACCCGCATGCTCGAGTCGATGCGCGAGGTGTGCCCCGAGGCCCGCTTCTATCAGGCGTCCTCCAGCGAGATGTTCGGCAAGGTCCAGGAGGTCCCCCAGACCGAGTCAACCCCGTTCTACCCGCGCTCGCCCTACGGGGTGGCCAAGGCGTACGGGCACTTCATCACGGTGAACTACCGCGAGTCCTACGACTTACATGCAACCAGTGGGTTGCTTTTCAATCACGAGAGCCCCCGCCGCGGGCTCGAGTTCGTGACCCGCAAGATCACCTGGCACGCCGCCGCGATCAAGCTCGGGCTGGTGGAGAAGCTGAAGCTCGGCAACCTCGACGCCGAGCGCGACTGGGGCTACGCGAAGGACTACGTGCAGGCAATGTGGCTGATGCTCCAGCAGGACACGCCGGAGGACTTCGTGATCGCCACCGGGGTCGCGCACTCGGTGCGCACCTGCCTCGAGGTCGCCTTTGACCAGGCCGGCATCCCGGTCGCCGATCACGTCGAGATCGACGACACGCTCAAGCGCCCCGCCGAGGTCGACCAGCTGATCGGCGATCCGGGCAAGGCGCAGCGGATCCTCAGCTGGACCCCGGAGACGAGCTTTGAGCAGCTCATCCGGCTGATGGTCGACGCGGACCTCGCGCTGTTGTCCGGCCGCGGGCGTCCGTGAGCAGGCGCCCCCGGCGCGTACTCATCACCGGGGTCACCGGGCAGGACGGCTGGTTCCTCGCCGAGGAGCTGCTCGCCCGCGGGGATGAGGTGATCGGCCTCAGCCGTCGCGATCCGGCGCAGTCGCTCGGCGCCAGCGAGCCGCTGCGCGACCGGCTCACCCTGCTGCGCGGGGAGGTGAGCGACCCGGCGACCCGGCGCACGATCGCCGAGCTCGCGCCGGCGGAGATCTACCACCTCGCCGCGCCGACCTTCGTACCGGACTCATGGCGAGACCCGGCGGGCACGATGGCGGCGATCCACGGCGCCACCGCCGGCCTGCTCGAACTGCTCGCCGACCGGCTGCCCGCCACCCGGCTGTTCCTCGCCGGCTCAGCGGAGATGTTCGGCGACGCGCTGGAGAGCCCGCAGCGCGAGGACACGCCCGCGCGCCCGCGCAGCCCCTACGCGACCGCGAAGCTCGCCGCCCACCAGCTCGCCGGCCAGCTGCGGACGCGGGAGGGTCGCTTCGTGGTCTCGGGGATCCTTTACAACCACGAGTCAGAACGCCGGCCGGAGCGGTTCGTCACCCGCAAGATCACCCGGGCGGCGGCCGAGATCGCCCGCGGGCAGCGCGAGCGACTCACGCTCGGGGATCTCTCGGCGGTCCGCGACTGGTCCTTCGCGGGAGACCTGATGCGCGGTGCGGTGCTCGCGCTCGATCACGCCGAGCCCGGTGACTACGTCCTCGCCAGCGGGACGGGCCACACGGTGCGTGAGTTCCTCGACGCGGCGTTCGCCCACGTCGGGATTGACCCCGACCAGCACGTCGAGATCGACGCGGCGCTCGTGCGCGGGGGGGAGAGCGTCCCGTCGGTCGGGGATCCGAGCCGCGCCCGCGAGGTCCTCGGCTGGCGCCCCACGCTCGACTTCCCGGGGCTCGTCGCGCGCATGGTCGACGCGGACCTCGCGAGCCTCTAGGGCGCCTGAACCGGACCTCGCCCACGGGCGGCGAAGGCGACTGAGCGGTGTTCTAGCCTCAGGCTCATGGGTGAGGTCGCCGAGACGCTCCGCCGGAGTCCGCTGCACGATCGCCACCTCGCGGCGGGCGCCAAGCTCATCCCGTTCGCCGGCTGGGAGATGCCCGTCCAGTACGCCGGGATCCGCGCCGAGCACCTCGCGGTGCGCGAGCGCGCCGGAGTGTTCGACGTCTCCCACATGGGTGAGATCGAGACCCGCGGACCCGACGCCCAGGCGTTCCTGCAACACCTGCTCTCCAATGAGCTGCGCAAGCTCGCCGAGGGCGGCGCCCAGTACAGCGTGCTCTGCCGCGAGGACGGCGGGGTGCTTGACGACCTGTTCACCTATCGCCTGGCCGACTGCGAGTACCTCACCGTCACCAACGCCGCCAACCACCCGCGCGACCTCGAGTGGTTCGAGGCGCACGCCGCGGGCTTCGACGTCGACGTGATCGACCGCATCGAGGACTTTGCGATGCTCGCGGTCCAGGGACCCGCCGCGCGGGCGCTGCTCACCGAGCTGGCCGACGGCGAGCTCCCGCCCCGCTTTCACTGCTGCGAGCGCAGCGTCGCCGGCGCCCCGGCGCTCGTGTGCGGCACCGGCTACACCGGCGAGGACGGCTGCGAGCTGCTGCTCGATCCCGCGCAGGCGCCCGCGGTGTGGGACGCACTGCTTGCCGGAGGCGCTGAGCCGATCGGCCTGGGGGCGCGCGACACCCTGCGCCTCGAGGTCTGTTACCACCTCTACGGCAACGACCTGATGACCACCCGGGGGCCGATCGAGGCCGGTCTCGGCTGGTGCTGCGCGGAGGCGACCGGATTCATCGGCGCCGACGCGGTCGCCCGCTCTCGGAATGCGGACCCTGCCCACCCGACCGAACGGCTCGCCGCGTTCGTGATCGACGGTCCGGGCATCGCCCGTCAGGCCAATCCGGTACACGGCGGCGGCGTGGTCACCAGCGGGACGTTCTCCCCGAGCCTCGAGCGCGGGATCGGGATGGCCTATCTGCCCGCCGAGCGGGCCACGCCCGGAACCCGCATCGAGATTGACGTCCGCGGCAGCGTGCGCCCCGCCGTCGTCGTCGAGAAGCCCATCTACCGCAAGGAGTCGTGAACGTGGCCGAGGCCAGCTATCCCGAGGATCTCCTCTACCACGCCGAGCACGACTGGGCGCGGATCGACGGCGAGGAGGCGACGTTCGGCATCACCTGGTACGCCCAGGATTCGATGGGCGAGGTCGTGTTCTTCGACCCGCCGAAGGTCGGCGCCACGGTGAGCCAGGGCGCGGCCTACACCGAGGTCGAATCGGTGAAGGCGGTCTCCGACGTGATCTCCCCGCTCTCGGGCGAGGTCGTCGCCGTCAACGACGAGCTCTCCGACTCGCCGGAGACGATCAACGAGGACCCTTACGGCGACGGCTGGCTCGTACGCGTGAAGCTCTCGGACCCCTCCGAACAGGAGGCGCTGATGGACGCCGCGGCCTACGAGGGGACCCTCTCATGACGCGCTACACCTCCGCGACCGATGCCGACCGGGCGAAGATGCTCGCCGCCATCGGCGTCGCCTCGATCGAGGAGCTGTTCGCCGACGTCCCCGGCTCGCTGCGCCTGGCTGACGGCCTCGCGCTCGACGCCGGTCTGTCGGAGTCGGAGGTCTACGCGGAGCTGCGCGGACTCGCTGCCCGCAACGTCTCGACCGAGGATGAGATCTCGTTTCTCGGCGCCGGCATGTACGACCACTACGTGCCCGCGCTGATCGACTCGATCACGAGCCGCTCGGAGTTCCTCACCCCGTACACGCCCTATCAGCCTGAGGTCTCCCAGGGCGGGCTGCAGGCGATGTTCGAATATCAGACGGCGATCTGTGAGCTCACCGGCCTGCCGGTGTCGAACGCCTCCGTGTACGAGGGGCCGAGCGCGGTGGCCGCCGCCGGGTACATCGCGCGCAACGCGAACTCGCGCCGGCGCTTCGTCGTCTCCGCCGGCGTCCACCCGCATGCGCGGGAGGCGCTCGCCACGCTCGCCCACGCATGGGGGATGGAGGTCGAGGTGGCGCCGCTGTTTGACGGCCTCACCGAGCTCCCCGAGCTCGACGAGACGGTGAGCGCGGTGATCGTCGCCCAGCCGAACTTCCTCGGCGCGGTCGAGGACCTCGAGTCGCTCGCCACCGCCGCCCACAAGGTGAGTGCGCTGTGCATCGCCGCCTGCGACCCGCTGCCGCTCGCGCTGCTGCGCACCCCGGGAGAGTGCGGTGTCGACATCGCGGTGGGGGAGGGTCAGACCCTCGGCAACCGCCTCGACTACGGCGGCCCGTCGTTTGGGTTCTTCGCCACCACTCAGGACCTGATGCGCCGCATCCCCGGGCGGATCGCCGGCGAGACCCATGACCTCGACGGCAAGCGCGGATTCGTGCTCACCCTGCAGACGCGCGAGCAGCACATCCGCCGCGAGAAGGCCACCTCGAACATCTGCACCGCGCAGGCGCTCAACGCGCTGGCGGGCGTCATCTACCTGAGCTGGCTCGGCGCCCGCGGGATCGTCGAGCTCGCCGAGCTGCTCGTGCAGCGCACCACCTACGCGCGTGACGCGCTCTGCGCGCTCGACGGGGTGAGCGCCGTGCACGTCCAGCCGGTCGTCCGCGAGTTCGCGGTAAGCCTCGAGGCGCCGGTCGACCGCGTGATCGCGCGCTGTGTGTCCGCCGGGATCAACCCCGGGCTTCCCCTCGACGCGGAGGGCTACCCGAATGGGCTGCTGGTGGCGATCACCGAGCAGCGCACCCGCGCCGACATCGACCGGCTCGCCACCGTGCTCGGCGAGGCGGTAACCGCCGAGCGAACCGCCACGCCGACGCTTCAGGGGGTGGGGGCATGAGCACCACCATCGAGCCCGCGCGGCCGGGCAGCTCGGTCGCGGCCGCCGACGACACGCTCACCATCTACGAGCGCTCGCAGGCCGGTCGCCGCGCCTTCGTGGCCCCGGAGCTCGGCGTGCCCGAGCGACCGCTCGACGAGCTGCTGCCGCCGGCGCTGCGCCGAGCAGAGGGTCCGCGGCTGCCCGAGGTGGCCGAGCCCGAGATCGTGCGCCACTACAACCGTCTGTCCAAGCGCAACTTCGACCTCGACACCGGCTTCTACCCGCTCGGTTCGTGCACGATGAAGCACAATCCGAAGCTCCACGAGCGCGTCGCCGCACTGCCCGGCCACGCGAAGCTGCACCCTCTGCAGGACCCCGCCCGCGCCCAGGGAGCGCTGGAGCTGATGTGGCGTCTGCAGCACGCGCTCGGCGAGATCTCCGGACTCCCGCACGTCTCGCTGCAGCCCTCGGCGGGCTCCCACGGTGAGCTCGCGGGGGTGCTGCTCACCCGGGCCTACCACGAGGACCGCGGCGAGCACCGCACCAAGGTGCTCACCCCCGACACCGCCCACGGCACCAACCCGGCGACGGTGACGATGGCCGGCTATGAGGTGGTTAAGGTCGGCACCGACGCGCACGGCAACGTGGATATCGACGACCTGCGGGCGAAGGCCGACTCCGATGTCGCCAGCCTGATGCTCACCAACCCCTCGACGCTCGGGCTGTTCGAGCCCCAGATCGAGGAGATCGCCCGGATCGTCCACGGCGTCGGTGCGACGCTGTATTACGACGGGGCGAACCTCAACGCGATCATGGGCATCTGCCGGCCTGGGGACATGGGCTTCGACATCGTGCACTTCAACCTGCACAAGTCGTTCACCCAGCCCCACGGCGGCGGCGGTCCCGGCGCCGGCCCGATCGCGGTCTCGGAGCGGATCGAGCCCTACCTGCCGCGGCCCCAGGTCGTCCGCCGCGACCCGGCGAACGGCAACGGCGCCGGTCCGACCTACGACCTCGAGCTCGACCGTCCCAAGTCGATCGGCCGCCTGCGCGGCTTCCAGGGCAACTACGGCGTGTTCGTGCGCTCCTACGCGTACATCCGCTCGCTCGGCGCCGCGGGCCTCCGGGACGTCTCGGAGACTGCGGTGCTCAACGCCAACTACCTGCTCGCCCGGATGCGGGCGCTCGGCGTGCTCGAGCTGCTGCCCGCCGCCTACGACCGCCTGTGCATGCACGAGTTCGTGCTCTCCGGCGCGCCGATGAAGCGCCAGCTGGAGATCCGCACGCTCGACCTCGCCAAGCGGCTGCTCGACCATGGGGTGCACCCCCCGACCGTCTACTTCCCGCTGCTTGTCGAGGAGGCGCTGCTGCTCGAGCCCACCGAGACCGAGACCAAGGAGACGCTCGACCACTTCGCCGAGATCGTCGCCGCCGTGCTCGAGGAAGCGCGTGAGGATCCGGAGATCGCCCGCGGCGCGCCCTACACCACGCCCGTGCGGCGCCTCGACGAGGCGGCCGCCGCCCGGCGTCCGGTGATCCGCCAGCGGCTCTGAGGTTCGCTCATCGCTGACCAGGAAGATGCCGGCGAGTCGGCGGAGGGACGCCGCACCTCTCGACGGACCGTCCTGAAGGGAGCCTTGGCGGCGGCCGGCGTCGGCGGATTTGCGGCGGGCGTGGCGGTTGGGACCGAATCGAAGGGCTCATCGCACCCTCACGCGTCGCTCTCAGAGACCGCCTCCCCGGTCACGACGCGATCGCTCGCGCCGAAGGCCACACGAGCGACCCGCATCGATCTGGGGGATGCCAAGTACGGGGCGAGGGGAGACGGCACCGACGACACGCGCGCCCTGACGGCGTGGCGGGAGGACATCCACGCTGCGATCGACCGCGGAGCCAGCGGCGTCCTCGCGATCGTGCCCTGCGGGGTCTTCGCGCTCGGCGGCGCCGCGAGTCTCGACATCCTCGACGACAACGTCCACCTTCAGGGCGATGGCCGGGGTGGCAGCGTCCTCACCCAAACCAATCGGTCCAATCTCGACATCGTGCAGACCCGCGGATATGGGTCGGCTGCGGGTCGCCCCCGCTCGGGCTTCAGCATCACCAACCTGACGATCGACGGCAACGCGCCCGAACAGTCTGATGCTCGCTGGTGCTGCGCGATCAACGGGTTCAACTACGACATTGAGGCGGTCGACCTGCTGCACGGCGGCGCGGGAGCGCTCAGCTCGCGCTATAGCGACCCTGGGGATGCGAAGTACGAGGAGGCACGTATACGTGGGCTGGGCTGCCACGAGTACGCCGCCGTGCCGGGGTCGCGCGCACCCACGTATGGGGTGCTGTGGGCGGGACCCCATGACAGCCAGTTCTCGGACATGGTCCTCTCGACCCTCGCCGCCGCTCAGCCCGGCTCCGGGCCTAGCTACGGGTTCGTGCAAGCGAAGGGAGCCTCGGGCGAGTACCTCACGAACACGCACATCTGGGGCCGCCACCACTACGGTTTGTGGGCCGATCCGCTGGCCAACGGGATCCATCTCGCCAACGTCGTCGTCGAGGGGGCGTTCCTCGCCAACGCGGTGCTGGGACCCGCGTGCACCTGGTCGGGCGGCGAGGTCTACGGAACCGATGGCAACTCCGGCACCCAGCCACACGAACAGGGCATCGTGTTGGGGATCGCCCGCGCTGCGCCTCGGATGCCCGCCGCGCACGGCGTCACCGACGGGTTCGCCTGCTCCAGCACCTATGTCCAGGGGGTACGCGTGTACAACTTCAGCCCGCCGGGCGTCTGCGTGGACTTCACGCACAGCTCCGGGAGCAACGTCATCTCAGCCGTGTGCGCGACGGTGCCCCCGGGCAAGGGCAACGCCCTGAGCTCCGGTACGCCGCAGCGCGACGACGAGGTGTTCCTCATCGATTCCGTGTCTGGCGAGCGTCTCGTCCAGCGCTTGTCGGGCACCTGACCGCGCCGTGCTGCGCGACTGCCTAGATTCGTGGGCGTGCGATATGTGATCTATGGCGCCGGCGCGGTCGGCGGGGTGCTCGGCGCTCGCCTGCACCAGGCCGGCCACGAGGTCGCGCTCATCGCCCGCGGCGCGCATCTCGACGCGATTCGACGCGATGGGCTGCGCCTCATCACCCCCACCGAGGACGTCACCCAGCAGATCCCCGCTGCCGCCGATCCCGCGGAGCTCGAGGTCGGCCGCGAGGGCGACGTCGTGCTGCTGTGCGTCAAGAGCCAGGACACCGACGGCGCACTCGACGCGCTGCGGGCCGGCGGCGCCGAGACGGTGCCGATCGTGTGCCTGCAGAACGGCGTCGAGAACGAGCGGGCCGCGCTGCGTCGCTTTCCCGATGTCTACGGCGGGGTGGTGATCGCGCCCACCAATCACCTTGAGCCCGGCATCGTCGAGGGCTCGGGCGCGAAGTTGTCGGGCCTCATCGACATGGGCCGCTACCCGTCGGGTCGTGACGAACGGGTCGAGGCGGTCACCGAGGCGCTCTCCGGCGCGCGCTTTCGCTCGCGCGCCGTCGCGGACGTGATGCGCCTCAAGCACGCAAAGCTCCTGATGAACCTCGGCAACGTCGTCGGCGCCCTGTTCGCGGAGTCGCCCGAGCGCGACGAGCTCCGGCGTCGCGTCCGCGATGAGGGCGAGGCGACGCTCTCCGCCGCCGGGGTCCCCCACGACGACGCCGAGGTGAACGATCCGGAGCTGCGCCGCCAGGGTCTCGGCGTCGCGCCGATCCCGGGCCGCGCGCGGGGCGGTTCCTCGAGCTGGCAGAGCCTCGCCCGCGGGACCCGCGCGATCGAGACCGACTACCTCAACGGTGAGATCTCGCTGCTCGGCCGCCTGCACGGCGTGCCCACGCCGCTCAACGACGCGCTGTGCCGGCTCGCCGCCGCCCACGCCCGGCGCGGGGGCGGTCCCGAGGAGCTGGCAGTCCAGAACCTGCTCAGGGACGCCGCGTGAGGGTGGCCGCCGACCCCGGGATCGCCGCCGAAGGGCGGGAGATCGCCGAGCGCGCCGGCGACGGTGAGCTCCAAGCGATCGTCGACATCTCCTCGCCCTCGGGCGACGTCGCGGGGGCGGAGGCGGCGATCGCGGTGTGCGCCGAGCTGTTGCCCGACGGCGCTCGGGTCGAGCGCCCGGCCTGCTCGACCGAGGGCTGCGCCCCCGACCTCGTCGCGCGACTGGCCGGAACCGGCAGCGGCCGGATCCTGCTTCTCGGCCACGTCGACACGGTGTTCGCCCACACTGAGCACGCGCCGTTGCGCGACGACGGCGATCGGCTCTACGGCTCGGGCACGATCGACATGAAGGGCGGGGACCTCATCGCGCTCGGCGTCGCCCGCGCGCTCGCCCGCTCCCCGCAGGACTTCGCCGAGCTCGCCGTCGTCATGGTGTGCGACGAGGAATGGCGGGTGGCGCCGTTCCGGCGTGTGGAGGAGTTCGCCGGCTATGACGCGTGCCTGTGCTTCGAGGCCGGCCACCTCACCCCCGACGGTGAGGAGGGCATCGTCGTGCGCCGCAAGGCCGCCGGGACCCTGCTCGTCGACGCCACCGGCCGCGCCGCCCACTCGGGCGCCGCGCCCGACCAGGGCCGCAACGCCCTGCTCGCTCTCGCCCGCGTCGCCGACGCCGCCGCGGGCTTCCACGACCCCGGCGGTCCCGAGCAGCTGTCGGTGGTGCCGACGGTGATGCGCTCCGGCGAGGCGTTCAACGTCGTTCCCGCCCACGGCGAGCTCATCTGCGACATGCGGGCGCGGCGACTGAGCGCGTTCGACCCGGTGCTCGAGAGCGTCCCCGCGGAGCTCGACGAGGTCGCCCTTGCGGTTCGCATGGGCCGCTCGTGGCCGGGCATGGACGCCGAGGCGGCGAGCGCCGAGCTGCTCGCCCGCGTCGCCGAGCGCCTCGGGCGCCCGGTCGTCGGCGTCCCCCGCGGCGGCGCCTCGGACGCGAGCCACTTCGCCCAGGCGATCCCGCTCACCGTCGACGGGCTCGGTCCCCGCGGCGGCGGCGCCCACACCCCCCGGGAGTTCGTCCTGCGCGACGCGCTGCGCACCCGAGCCGAGGTGGCGCTCGCGGTCGCCCGCGAGGCGCTCGCTCCAGGCCCGACCGCGAGAGGCTCGTAAGAATTGGCGCCGCCGGTCCGCCGGAATGTCATCCTGAGGGCATGAAGGAACGGCTCAAGCTCGGCAGCGCGGCGCGTGACGGCCTCGTCCTGCTGCTGGCGATCGTCGCCTCGATGTGGGTGGTGGAGGCGATCAACTCGCTCGATGGTGATCGGCTCGACCGGGCCGGCGGGATCTACCCGCGCAACGTCGATCACCTGTGGGCGATCTTCACCTCGCCGTTCCTGCACGAGAACTTCTATCCCCACCTGTTCGACAACACGATCCCGCTCGTGTTCATGGGCGTCATCGTCGCGGTGCACGGCGCCCGGCGGCTCGCGCTGGTCACGCTCATCGTGATCGTGGTCGGCGGCATCGGCACCTGGCTGATCTCGCCGGGCGGCGAGTACACGATCGGGGCGAGCGGCCTCGTGTTCGGCTACGCGACCTACCTGTTCGCCCGGGGCGTGTTCAACCGCAACCTGATCGAGATCGCCGTCGGGCTCGTCGTCGGCGTCGTGTGGGGCGCCGCGCTCATCTCGAGCGTCGTGCCCCATGCTGGCATTTCGTGGCAGGCCCACGTATGCGGAGCGGTCGGCGGCGTGGTCGCTGCGTGGCTGCTCGCCGCGCCGCACGGTCGGGCGCAGCAGGACCCCGGGGGAGGATCGGACGGCCGTTCCGGGCCCGAGCGGCCTGCCCCGCTCGGCGGTCACGAGCTGCATTCCGCGCTCGACCGCGCGCTCGCGCCCTGAGAGTTGGCGCGGGGGCACCTTCCGCGTCCGCACGCTGGTGA
>CAXTTD010000078.1:0-10966 GCA_964246945.1 uncultured Solirubrobacteraceae bacterium
CTGCTCGTCGAGCGCATGGCGCCACCGGGCGCCGAGCTGTTCTTCGCGGTGCGCCGCGACGGCATCGTGCCGACGCTCGTGGTCGGCGCCGGCGGTACCTGGGCGGAACTGCTTGACGACGTCGCCCTGGTCCTGCTGCCGGCCGACCCGGAGCGGGTCGAGCGAGCGCTGCGCGGGCTGCGCGCGGCGCCGCTGTGGACGGGTGCCCGCGGCGGCGCAGCCATGGACCTGGCCGCGGCCGCGCGGTTCGGCGCCCGCCTCGGCGAGATCGCGCTCGAGCATGCTCTCGAGCTGCTCGAGGTCAACCCGGCGCGCCTCGGGCCCCAGGGGTGCCTGGCGCTCGACGCGGTCGCCCGCCGGCGCACCTGAGATCGGCGCCGGTCAGGCGAGGCTGAGCTCGGGGTGCTCGGACATCCGCTCGGTGGCCACGACGAGCGCCTCGCGGAGGGTCGCCGCGATCTCCTCGAAGGTCGCCGCGTCGGCCACCAGCGGCGGCGCGATCTGCACGATCGGCTCGGTGCGGTCGTCCAGCCGGCAGATGAGCCCGCGGCGGAAGATCTCCTCGGACAGCACGTCCTTGAGCAGCCATTCGGCGGCCGGCCCCTGAAACGGCTCCCGGGTGACCGGATCCCGCACGAGCTCGATCGCCCAGAAGTGACCGATCCCGCGCACGTCTCCGACGATCGGGATGTCGCGCAGGCCGTCCAGCGCCGCCCGGGCGACCGGCTCGTTGGCGAGCACGTTCTGAAGCACCCCCTCGCGCTCGTAGATCTCGATCGCCGCCAGCGCGACCGCCGCGCCGACCGGATGACCGCCGAAGGTGACCCCGTGCAGGTAGGTGTCGCGACCCTCGAGGAACGGGGCGGCCACCCGCTCGGAGATGAGCAGGCCACCCATCGGGAAGTGGGCGCCGGTGAGCCCCTTCGCGAAGGTGATGAGGTCGGGGACGTAGCCGAGGCGCTCGGCGCCGAACCACGCGCCGATCCGGCCGAACGCGCAGATCACCTCATCGGAGCAGAGCAGGATGCCGTGACGGTCACACAGCTCGCGCACCCCGGCCCAGTAGCCAGGTGGCGGCACCAGGCAGCCGCCGGCGTTCTGGACCGGTTCGGCGATGAGCATCGCGATCGTCTCCGGGCCCTCGCGCTGCACCGTCGCCTCGAGCTCGGCGAGCAGCGCATCGCGCAGCCGCGCGGGGTCCTCGCCGTCGGGGTGGCGGTAGGCGTTGGTGCTGGCGACGTGGGCTACCGGGATGCCGAACGGGGCGAACGGAGCCCGGCACTCCTCGAGGCCGGTCATCGCGAGCGCGCCCATGGTGACCCCGTGGTACGCGTCCCGGCGGGCGATCACCGTGCGCCGCGCCGGCTCGCCATGAGCCTGGTGGTACTGGACGGCGAGCTTCCAGGCCGACTCCACCGACTCGGCGCCGCCCGAGGTGAAGAACACGCGCTCCAGGCCGGGCGGGGCGAGCTCGGCAAGCCGCGCCGCGAGCTCGATCGCGGGCGGATGGGCGACCGTCCAGTTGCTCGAGAACGGCAGGCGGGCCATCTGGCTCACCGCCGCGGCGGCGATCTCCTCGCCGTGGGAATGGCCGAGGTTGGCGCAGTAGAGCCCGGAGAGGCCGTCGAGATAGCGGTTGCCCTCATCATCGAACACGTGGCACCCCTCACCGCGCTCGATGATGGTGAGGCCGTGCTCGGCGACCGCTGCCATGTCGGTGAAGTGGAGCATCAGGTGCTGCTGGGCCAGCCGCTGAAGTCGCGCGTGATCGGACATGATCGCCCAGTTTACCTTGTAGTCAACTTCACTATGTCCTGGTAAGGTCTGGGCATGACCACGACCTCCACTCCCCGTCCCGCCGTGCCGTCGCGGGCCTCGATCGACGGTTCTGGCTCCGCCTACGACGCGATCGTCGTCGGCGGCGGGCATAACGGCCTGACGACCGCCGCCTACCTCGCCCGCTCCGGCCAGCGCGTCGTCGTGCTCGAGCGCCGCCCGATCCTCGGTGGAGCGTGCGTCACCGAGGAGGTGTGGCCCGGCCGGCGGGTGTCGCGCGCGTCATACGTCGTCTCGATGCTCCAGCCGCGGATCGTTCGCGACCTCGAGCTCGCGCGCTTCGGCTATCACCCGGTGCCGCTCGATCCCGCCTACGCCGCGCTCACCGGGGATGGCCCGATCGTGTTCTGGGATGACACCCGGCGCACCGCGGAGTCGATCCGCGCGGTCTCCCGCCACGACGCCGAGAACTACGCGGCGTTCGAGGACCGCCTGTTCCGCGTCGCCGAGTTCCTGTCCCCGATGCTGATGCGCGAGCCGCCGGCGCTCGGCTCCAAGCGCCCCGGCGACCTGCTCTCGCTCGCCCGAGAGGGCGCGCGCGCGGCGGGCCTCTCCCGCTCCGAGGTCCATGAGATCGTCCGCATGTTCACCATGTCGGTGGCCGACCTGCTCGACGAGTACTTCGAGCACGACGCGCTGAAGGGCTCGATCGCCTCCACCGGAGTGGTCGGCGTATGGGCGGGTCCGAACACCCCGGGGACCGCCTACAACCTCCTGCATCACGCGCTCGGGGAGCTGAACGGGGTCAAGGGCGCCTGGGGTCACGTGATCGGCGGGATGGGTGCGATCAGCGAGGCCATCGCCGCCTCCGCGCGCAGCGCCGGCGCCGAGATCCGCACTGACGCCGAGGTCGTCTCGATCGACATCGAGGGCGAGCGAGTCGTTGGCGTGACCCTCGCCGGCGGCGAGCGGCTGCGCGCACCGGTCGTCGCCTCCGGCGCGCATCCCAAGACGACGCTCCTCGAGCTCGCAGGCCCCGAGAACCTGCCCGACGAGGTCGTCGCCGACATCCGCCGCTACCGCACCCGCGGCGGCTCGGTGAAGATCAACATGGTGCTCTCCGAGCCGCCCCGCTACGAGGGCGTGTCCGACGAGATGCAGGAGGTGCTCCGTCACACCGGGGTCAACCTGTGCCCGTCGATCGAGTACCTCGAGCGGGCGTGGAGCGACGCGCTCGCCGGGCGGCCCGCCACCGAACCCTACGTCGAGTGCGAGCTGCCCTCCGCGATCGACTCCTCGCTCACCGACGACGGCAGCTGGATCATGACCATGTTCACCCAGTACGGCCCCCACGACGCGGCGGGCTGGCCCAAGGGCAGCCGCGAGCGCTACGCCGACGCGTGCATCGAGCATCTCGCCCGCTTCGCGCCGAACGTCCCCGGCGCCATCCTCGAGCGTGAGGTGCTGGCCCCCCCGGACCTCGAGCGGATCTTCGGCCTCACCGGCGGCTCGATCTTCCAGGGCGAGCAGGGGATGGACCAGATGGCCTTCATGCGGCCCTCACCGCTGCTGTCGGGGTACGCGACGCCGGTGGCAGGGCTGTATCTGTGTGGTGCCGGCACGCACCCCGGGGGCGGCGTGATGGCTGCCTCCGGCCACAACGCGGCCAAGCGGATCCTGCGCGACCAGCGCGCCGCCCGACTGCGCCAGCGGATCCCGGGCCGACGGGGTCGGTCGGCGAAGGTGATCGGAGTGACCGGCTGAGCCGATCACCCGGGGACCTGCTGGGCCTGCGAGCGATCGGGTAGCCGCGCAGCGCGATGGCGACGATCGGCATCCTTCATCCCGGCGAGATGGGCGCCGCCGTCGGCGCCGCATTCGTCGCGTGCGGGCACGACGTCCTGTGGGCGAGCACCGGCCGCTCATCAGCGAGGCGGCGGCGCGCCGAGGCGGCCGGGCTGCGCGCGGTCGCCGACGTCGCCACACTCGCGCAAGCCTGCGAGCTGATCCTCTCGATCTGCCCGCCCGACGCCGCGCTCGCCGTCGCCCGGTCGGTGCGCGGCCACGCCGGGATCTTCGTCGACGCGAACGCGGTCTCGCCCGGAGCCGCGCTCAGCATCGCGAACGCCGCGGGCGGCCGGTGCGCGGACGGTTCGATCATCGGGCCGCCGCCGTCGCAGGCGGGGACCACACGGCTCTACCTATCGGGAGCCGAGGCCGCCGCGGTCGCCGAGCGGTGTGCCGGAGCCCGGCTGCAGGCACGCGTCCTCACCGGCCCGGATCCGACGGCCGCCTCGGCGCTGAAGATGGCCTACGCGGCATGGACGAAGGGCACCGCGGCGCTGCTGCTCGCGATCGACGCGGCCGCCCGCGAGCTCGGAGTGTCGGACGAGCTCGTCGACGAGTGGTCGCTCTCGCAGCCCGAGCTGGCGGCGCGCCTGCGCTCGGCCCGCGCCGCCGCCGACTCCAAGGGCTGGCGCTGGGAGGGCGAGATGCGCCAGATCGCCGCCACGCTGCTCGCCGTCGGACAGCCCGGCGGCTTTCACCAGGCCGCCGCGACGATCTTCGCTCGCTCGCCACGCGATCCCGGCGCCTGACGGCACGCGTCCCCGCTCAGCGCGCGGAGGAGGCCGCGCGGGCGAGGTCGGCCGTCGAGTCACCGAGCGTCTGCTCGGAGATCTCGGCGACGCTGGCCCCCGGATCGGGCAGCACCCGCAGCGCGTCGGCGGGCAGCGCGACGCTCACCGGCGTGCCCTGCGAATAGGTGAGCGCGCTTCCGTCGTTGCGCACGAGCGCCTGCAGGGCGGCGCCGTTCGCGAGCCGGAGGAAGATCTGGGTGGTCGAGCCCAGGAAGACGAGCCGCTCCACCATCCCGGGCATGCGATTGTCCCCGGTCGAGTCGTGCGGGTGCAGATGGATCCGCTCCGGGCGGATCGCGAGCTTCACCGTCCCGGTGGCCGACAGCTGGCCGCAAGAGGCGTCGAGCGTGAAGTCGCCGACTGCCAGCCGGCAGCAGCCTCCCCCGCCGCGCGTCGAGGTGGGACCCTGCACCGTGGCCTCCATCAGGTTCGAGACGCCGAGGAAGTCGGCCACATACGCGTCCGCGGGCTCGGCATAGACGTCCTCGGGCGTCCCCAGCTGCGCGATCCGGCCGTGATTCATCACGGCGAGACGATCGGACATCGTGAGCGCCTCCTCCTGGTCGTGGGTCACGTACAGGAACGTGATCCCGACCTGCTTCTGGAGCGCGCCCAGCTCGACCTGCAGCGCACGGCGCAGCTTGGCGTCCAGCGCGCCGAGCGGCTCGTCGAGCAGCAGCACGGCGGGCCTCAGCACGAGGGCTCGGGCGAGGGCGACACGCTGCTGCTGGCCCCCGGAGAGCTGGTTGGGCCGCCGCCGCTCATAGCCCGAGAGCTGCACCAGCTCGAGCGCCTCGCCGACGCGCGTGGAGACCTCGGACTTGGGCACCGACCGGTACCGCATCCCGAACGCGACGTTCTCGGCGACGGTGAGGAACGGGAACAGGGCGTAGCTCTGAAACACGGTGTTCACGTTGCGCTTGTGGGGTGCCAGCCTCGCCACGTCGACCCCGTCGAGCAGGATGCGCCCACGCGTGGGCGGCTCGAAGCCCGCCGTCATCCGCAGCGTCGTCGTCTTGCCGCACCCACTCGGCCCCAGCAGCGAGAAGAACTCCCCGCTCTCGATCTCCAGCGAGACGTCATCGACCGCCGCGAAGTCGGCGAACTGCTTGGTGAGCGACTCGAGCTTGACGTGTCCTCCGGGCATCCTCGATGCCTCCTCTCACATGCCGGCGATGCTGGTCAGTGCCTGGGTGGCGCCCTGGTGACGCTCGCCCCTCGTCATCCATCGATACGCCGCGAAGCCGAGCGCCGCGACCGCGAGGGAGAAGAACAACATGATGGTGGCGAGCGCGTTCAGGGCCGGCCCGCTCAGCCCCCCGTGCACATTGGAGTAGATGAGCACCGACATCGGCTGCGTGGCGGCGGTCGAGGACAGCTGCTCGACGATCACGAAGTCATCCACCGTGCTGGCGAACACGAGCACCGCGCTGGCGAAGATCGCCGGCATCAGCAGCGGCAGCAGCACCCGGCGCAGCGCGCCCAGGCGCGACGCCCCGAGGTCGGTCGCCGCCTCCTCGTATCCCCGGCCGATCGTCACCAGCCGGGCGCGCACGATGATCGCCGGCCAGCTCAGATTCCATACCACGAGGCCGGCGACCTCGGCGGTGGTGCCGAGGGCGATGAACTTGAGCAGCTGCGTGACCAGCAGGAACAGCGCCACGGCGAGCAGCAGCTCGGGGATCACGAACGAGAAGATCATCGTCAGGTTGAGCACGGTCGAGCTGCGACTGCGCCACCGATCGATGCCGATCGCGAAGCCGACCCCGATCGGAACGGTGATCAGCGTGGTGAGCCCGGCGAGTCGCAGCGTCTGCACGACGGCCTCGTGCAGCTCCGGGTTGTGCAGCACCGACTGGACCGAGTGACCTGTGTACCACCGCAGCGAGAACCCCTGCCAGGTGGCCTGCGACGCGCCCTTGTTGAACGAGAACAGGACCGCGATCGCGATCGGAAGGATCGACCAGGCGATGTACAGCCAGGTGAAACCCTCAAGGCCCCAGGCCCGGCGCCACGGGTTGCCGCCGGGGCGCAGGCGCCGCGTGGTTGCGGCGGGCGGCGCCGCGACGCGCCCGGCGGGCGCCGACTCATCGACGACGCTGGCCATCAGGCGTACTCCCGGGAGGCGCGGGCGGTGCTGAGCGCGTAGTAGACCATCGGCACCAGCAGCACGATCAGCAGCATCAACGCGAGCACCGCACCCTGCCCGGTCTCACCGGGGGAGTCGAGCTGTCCCTCGATCACGTTGCCGATCATCGTGGTGCCCGACGCCCCCGACAGCAGCTGGTTGGTGAAGTAGTCGCCGAGCATCGGCAACGCGGTGATGAACGCGCCGGCGACGAGCGTCGGCTTGCTCAGCGGGATCGTCACCCGCCAGAACGTCTGCCACTTGGAGAGCCCGAGGTCGCGCGCGGCATCCAGCAGGCTTCCATCGATCCGATCCAGTCCGGCGTAGAGGACCAGGATCAGGTACGGGATGTAGCCGTACACGAGCCCGAGCACGACGGTCACCGCCTTCCCGCCGAGCCAGTCGACGTTGCCGGGCAGGCCCACCGACGACATCGCCTTATTGAAGAACCCGCCCTGCTGGAGCAGGTCGATCCAGGCCAGCATCCGCATCATGTAGCTCACCCAGAACGGCGCGATGAGCGCGACCAGGTACAGCCCCCGCCGCCGGCCGGCGTACCGTGCGACGAAGTAGGCCACCGGGTAGGCGATCGCCAGCGACACGAGCGTCGCCACCGCCGTGTACAGGACGGTCCGCAGCGCGGGGCTCCCAATGAACGCGCCCGCGCCGACGATCTCGTGCCAGACCGCGGTCAGGTTGGCGCTCGACCAGTGCAGCGGGTTCCAGGTCGGGACCGCCGTCTGGAAGAACGGGTTGACCGCGCCCCCGGCCACCGCCAGCATCGCGTAGAACGGCACCACGAACAGGATGAGCAGCCACACCGCGCCGGGCGCGGCGAGTGCGATCCACAGCCGGCGGTCGCGGCGCGCGGAGCGGTCGGCGGTCGGGTCGGTGCCTCGCACGTAGCTCCTACAGGCCCTCGGAGAAGGAGCTCCAGGTGCTCTCCCAGAGGGCATCGGTGACCTCCGGGAGCTCGAGCTCCTCGATGCCGACGCGGAAGTCCTCGGGCATGACGACGGTCGAGACGAGCTGGCGCGGCAGCAGCTTCTCGGCGATCAACCGCGATGCGGTGACCTCCGTCAGCGGCTGCATGTAGCCGACGTAGCTGTAGTTCTCGATCGCGTTGGAGACGTCGAGCATGTAGTCGATGAACAGGTGTGCCAGCACCGGGTTCGAACCGCTGGTCAGGTTGACCATCAGGTCGTTGGCGACCGGACCCCGGCGATCATGGGGGAACCAGTAGCCGATGACGTCGACGGGCGTTCCCTTGGGCAGGTACTCGGCAGCGGTTGCCATATCGCCCGACCACGCCTGGTGGATCCACGTCTTGCCGGTCGGCACGTCGGTGTAGTCGTTGCTGTCGATCCGCACGTTGGTGAGTCTCGAGAGCTGCGACAGCGCGTCGCCCGCAGCCTGGATCTGGGCCGTGCTCGTCGTGTTGAGGTCATGCGTGCCCGCGCGCAGCAGCGCGAGGCTGATTGCCTCGCGGTAGTCGTCGAGCACCGCGACCTTGCCCTTGTACTTCGCCCCCTGCCACGGCATGTCCCACGACGGCGCCAGGTTCACCTTGTCCTTGCGCCACGCCATACCGGTCGTGTAGATCGAGTACGGCGTGGTGTACCGCCAGCTCTGGTCATAGAACGGATTGCGGTAGTCCGCCCACACGTTCGCGATGTTCGGGATGTAGGTCTGGTTGAGCGGCCGGATCGTCTTTGACTCGACGAGCTGGCCGAGCACATCGATCGTCGGGAAGAAGACGTCGAACTTCAGCTCGCCGGTCCCAAGCTTGGCCATCGCGTCCGACATGGTGTCGAAGGTCGTGATCTGGTAGCTGCAGTGGTGCTTCTTGCAGAAGCTCTGGACCACCGCCTCGTTGACGTAGGCGACCCAGTTGTAGAGCTGCAGCGTGGCGTTGCGCTCGGGCTCGAGGCCCGACGCGATCGGCGCGTTGTCGGCGTGGATCGACCACTTCACCGGGCGGTTGCGGCGCGGCAGCGGGATTGCGCTGGCTCCGGCCGCGGCGCTCAGACTGGATCCGCAGCCGGCCAGGAGCGCGCCGAGCGCCAGCCCCCCGCCCGCCCCGAGCAGCTGACGGCGTGAGATCCCGTCGCTGCGGTCGGGCCCCGATCCTCCCCGAATGCCGCCTTCAGACCGTCCCTCGCGTGGATGCATTCCCCTCCTCACTTCTTCGGACATCGCGGTGCGGGCGCCGACGCGACCAGCGCCTGGCCGCCGATTTGCACGTCGGGTCCGGCCGATCCTGGTTCTTACCTTGAATGGCGATTCAGTCTATATGTGCCGTCCCCGGCTTGCAACGCAGGTTTTGGCACTATCTGCTCGACGGTTCACCCCGCCCGATACGCGACCATTCGGGTGTAGACTTCGTGCCAATGCGCACATGGATGCCGGTGTGGCTGTTTCCCGTGGGGGTGGTCGGCGCGCTCGTCCTGCTCACGCTGAACTCCCCGATCTCCGACCTGCTCGCGCTCCTGTGGGCGTTCGTCCTGATTTTGCACGGAGCCGCGCTGGTGCTCCGCCGCTCACCGGGTGGCGCAGAGCACTTCCGCGATCTGGAGACCGACTACTGGCGGACCGACGGCTGGCGGGCCGGACCCCGCTGATCGCGCGGTCGCGCTCACAGCACGCGTCCGATCGCGGGTGCGTAGGCGCCGAGGACCGGCGAGGCGTCCGAGAGCAGGCGAAACAGCAGCGCGCGGATGAGCAGCTGCGTGCCCGCGGGGCCGCGGGGCCGCGTCGGACCGACTCGAGGAGCTCGAGTCCACTGCCGTGCCACGCGACCGCGTCGATGACGACGATCGCTGAGGCGTACTCGGCGGGACGCCAATAGGGCGAGAAGTCGATGATCGCCGGCGGCTCCTCGACCGCACACGCGGTCACGGCGAACTCGTGCAGCACCTCGGCCGGCGGTCTCATCGCACGGCGTCGATCAGCCGCGCGAGCTGCGCGCGCTTGGGCGGACCGGACCCGGCGAGGAGCGTGAGCGCCCGCAGGCGGACCCAGGTGCCGAGCCGGTCGGGATCGAGACCGGAGGCGTTGGCATAGACCCCGAGCAGCCGCGCCACGTGGCGCCGGGCCTCCGCGGGGTCCGCCGAGATGCCGGACAGCGGCGGTCCGTCGAAGAACGCGAACACCTCCGCATGGGGGTCGCCGACGCACGGGTTGGGGTCGATCACCATCCAGCCCGCCTTCCCCCGGAGCGCGTTCAGCCAGTGCAAATCGGTGTGGAGCAGGCGGTGGGTGGCGTCGGGCTCGAGCAGCCGCGCGAGCTCGTCGCGCTCGCGGGCGTCCCCGAGCGCGGTGAGCCAGCGCTCGGCCCGGGCGTGGTCGCGCAGGCGCGGGAAGGACCCGGGGTCGACGGGAAGGTGGATGCGCGGGCACAGCGTCCCGATCGTGCGCAGGATCGCCTCGGCACCCGCGCCGGTATCCCGCAGCGACGCTCCGGGACGGACGCGTTCGAGCAGCAGGGTGAGCCCGTCGTCGCGGGTTCCCCACACCTCCGGCGCGAGACCGGCCGGCGCCCACCGCGCGAGCGCAGGCGCCTCGCGCATGAACCCCTCGCCGGCCGCATCCCGCGGGCTCAGCTTCAGCACCGCGTCGCCTCGGTCCGCGCGGGCGGCGAACACCAGCCCCACATTGCCGCCGGGGAGCGGTCGCAGGTCGGTGAGCGACCACGTGGCGACCGCGGCAGGCACGCGGGCGAGGATGTCGGTGGCGATCCGCTCCGCGTTTTCCGGGAACCACTGCCGCCAGTTCGCGAGCACCCCCGGCGGGATCTCGGGGCGCGGATCGCTCACGCGGTCTCCCACCGTCTCATGCCGCGAACCGTACGATGTCGGCCGTGGGCGGCCTCCAGCTCGAATGCAGCTCCCGCACCGAGACCGGCCGCCGCTCGAACAACGAGGACGCGGTGTGGAGCTCCCCGCGCCTGGTCGCGGTGGCCGATGGTGTCGGCGGTTCGGCGGCCGGCGAGGTGGCGAGCCGGTGGGCGATCAACGCGATGATCGCGCTCGAGAAGCGGCCGCTCTCAAGTCCGCTCGAAGTCGAGCTCGGCGAGGCGGTCGCCGGCGCCGACGCGACGCTCGCCTTCCTCGTGGCCTGCCGGCCGGAGCTCGCCGGGATGGGCACCACACTCACCGCGATGGCGCTCTCCGACTCCGGCGACTATCTCGTGGCGAACGTCGGTGACTCTCGCACCTACCTGTCCCGCGCGGGAGCGCTGCGCCGGCTCTCCCGCGACGACAGCTTCGTGCAGGAGCTCCTCGACCGGGGCGAGCTCACCGCCGAGCAGGCGCGAGACCATCCGCAGCGCTCGCTGGTGCTTGACGCACTCGACGGCCGCCGACGGGCGCCGGCGGCGCCCCCGCGTCACCCCCCGCTCGCCCGGGGCCGGCGGCGGATGTGG
>CAXTTD010000079.1:0-7424 GCA_964246945.1 uncultured Solirubrobacteraceae bacterium
GACGCAGGAGGTGCGGGTGTGGAACCGCACCCCCGAGCGCGCGCACGCGCTCGCCGCCGAGCTCGGCGGCGAGCCCACCACCACCGCCGCGCCGGCCGAGGTCCTCGTCAACTGCACCGCGCTCGGCCTGTACGGCGAGGACCCGTTCGCCCCCGGAGGCCTGCCGCTCGCCCCCGCCGAGCTGAGCCACTACGGGACCGTGGCCGACTACGTGTACGCCCCCGGCGGGACGCGGTTGGTTGCCGCCGCCCGCGCCCACGGCGTCGCCGTGATCGACGGTCTCGAGCTGCTCGTCGCCCAGGGCGCGCTCAGCTTCGAGCAGTTCACCGGCCGCCCGGGACCGCGCGAGACGATGCGGGCGGCCGCCCGCGCCGACCGGTGACGGGTATCGTCGCACCCGACGTGAGCGCCAACGACGAATCCCCACCCCCGCCCGGCGAGTGCCTCGCCTGCCGCGGCACCGGCCGGCTCACCTCTGGGCTCGGCGGCACCCCGCACGAGGTGAGCTGCCCGTGGTGTGAGGGCACCGGCACCCGGATCCCCGGGATCGACGCCCAGGAGCACCCGGCGGAGAGCGGCTCCCCGGCGACCGAGGCCTGAGCACGATGGCGCTCGAGCTCACCACCGCCGGCGAGTCCCACGGCCCGCGGCTCACCTGCATCGTGCAGGGCCTGCCCGCGGGCCTCGCCCTCGACCGCGAGGCGATCGACCACGACATGGCTCGCCGCCAGCTCGGCCACGGCCGGGGCGGCCGGATGAAGATCGAGTCCGATCATGTGGTGGTCACCGCCGGGGTCCGCCACGGCCGCACGCTCGGCGGCCCGATCGCGCTCGAGGTCCCCAACCGCGACTACCAGAACTGGGAGGAGCGGATGAACCCGTGGCCGGTGGAGAACCCGCCCGACGAGGTCCACCTGCCCCGGCCCGGCCATGCCGACCTCGTCGGCACCCAGAAGTTCGGTCTCTCCGACGTCCGCGACGTGCTCGAGCGCGCGAGCGCCCGGGAGACCGCTGCCCGGGTCGCCGGCGGCGCGCTTGCGAAGGCGTTCCTCGCGGCGCTGGGGGTGAGCGTGTATTCCCACGTGCTGCAGATCACCGGCGTCGCCGCGCCCCGCCGCGACGACCTCACCCCCGAGGACTTCGCCGAGGTCGACGCCTCGCCCGTCCGCTGTCTCGATCCCGACGTCTCGGCGGAGATGGTCCAGGAGATCAACCGCCTGCGCAAGGCCAACGAGTCGCTGGGCGGCATCTTCGAGGTCCGGGCCTTCGGCGTGCTGCCCGGTCTCGGCTCCCACGTCTCCTGGCGCGAGCGGCTCGACGGCGCGCTCGGCGGCGCGGTGATGTCGATCCAGGCGGTCAAGGGCGCGGCGGTCGGCGACGCGATCGAGGTCGCCGGGCTGCCCGGCTCGCTCGCCCACGACGAGATCTTCCACGACGAGGCGCGCGGCTTCTACCGCGAGACCAACCGCTCGGGCGGCCTCGAGGGCGGGATGACGACCGGCGACCCCGTGATCGTGCGCGGGTTCATGAAGCCGATCCCCACCCTCACCAAGCCCCTGCGCTCGGTTGACATCGCCACCCACGAGCCCGCACAGGCGCTGCGCGAGCGCACCGATTCGTGCACCGTGCCGGCGGCGGGCGTGGTCGCGGAGGCGATGGTCGCGTTCGTGCTCGCCGACGCCTACCGGCGGAAGTTCGGCGGTGACCACATCGCCGACGTGCGCGGCGCGGTGGTGGCCTCGCGCGCGCGGTGGGGCTGGCCGGTCGCGGCGCCGCTGCCGGCCGCAGCCCGGTGAGCCCGCGCCAGACGGTGGTCGTCGGCTTCATGGGGGCCGGCAAGACGACCGCCGCTCGGGCGATCGCCGAGGGGCGGGCGGGATCCGATTCCGCGGCCGTCGACGTCGACGCCGAGATCGTCGCCCGCACCGGGCGCTCGATCGAGGAGATCTTCGCGACCGACGGCGAGCCGGCGTTCCGGGAGCTCGAGGAGCGCACGACCCTCGAGCTGCTCGGTGATCCGGAGCGCGTGCTCTCGCTCGGGGGCGGCGCGCTGGAGTCGTCGACGATCCGGGAGGCCGTCCGCGACCAGCTCGTGGTATGGATCGACGTCGACCTCGACACCGCCTGGGCCCGCGCCGAGCACAGCGGCCGCCCGCTCGCCTCGGACCGCTCCCGGTTCGCGGCCCTGCACGCCGCCCGGGAGTCCGCCTACGCGGCGGCGTCGGACGTCATCATCCCCTCTTCGTGCGTCCACGACGCGCGCGCGATCCTCGACGCGCTCGCCGGGGCGGCTCGCCCCGGCGTCCGCATGCTGTGGGCGACGAGCCCCTCGGGCGACTATCCGGCCTACGTCGGCCCGGGGCTGCTCGCCCCGCCCCCCGAACGAGTGGGCGCGCGCGACGGCGAGTCGGGGTTCTGGCCGGCGGCGATCCCCGGCCGCCGCTTCCTGGTGAGCGACTACCACGCCGCCCGGCTCTACGGCGAGCGGCTGGGGACGCTTGAGCATCGGGTGACGATCATGCCCGGCGAGCAGTCGAAGACCGTCGCCCACGCCGAGATCGTGTGGTCGGAGCTCGCTCGCGGCGCGATGACCCGCGCCGACGTCGTGGTCGCGCTCGGCGGCGGGGTGGTCGGCGACCTCGCCGGCTTCTGCGCGGCCACCTACCAGCGCGGGGTGCGCTTCGTGCAGGTCCCGACGACGCTCGTCGCCCAGGTCGACTCCGCCTACGGCGGCAAGACCGGCGTCGACCTGCCCGAGGCCAAGAACTACGTCGGCGCCTTCCACCAGCCGCGGGCGGTGATCGCCGACACCGACACGCTGGCCACGCTCCCGCCCGAGGAGGTCGCCGCCGGCTACGCCGAGGTGGTCAAGACGGCGCTGCTCGCCGGGGGCTGGCTGTGGGAGCGGGTGCGCGCGGGCGAGGAGCCCACCTCCCCAGAGATCGTCGCCGCGTGCGCCCACACCAAGCTGCGCGTCGTCGCCGCCGACGAGCGCGACACCGGGGTGCGCCAGACGCTCAACCTCGGTCACACCGTCGGTCACGCGATCGAGACGGTCACCGGATACGCGAGCTACCGCCACGGCGAGGCGGTGGGGCTCGGTCTGCTCGCCGCCCTGCGGCTCTCCGGCGCCGACGCACTGCGTGCCGAGGTCGTCGACCTGCTCGGCGCCCGGGGACTGCCGACCGAGCTCGCCGCCGACGTCGACCCCGACGCCGTGGTGATGGCCACCGCCCGGGACAAGAAGCGCGTGGGGGAGGGGCCGGTGCCGTTCGTGCTGCTGCCCGAGCCCGGCGATCCCCGACCCGGCTCGGCGGTCGCCCCGCGCGAGCTCGTCTCCGCGGTGCGGGAGCTCGCGGCCGCGAGCCCCCGGTGAGCCGCTAGCGTCTGCGGGCGCCGATGAGCCCCCCGCACCGCAACCGCATCGAGATCATGCACGGGGTCAACCTCGACCAGCTCGGCCGTCGCGATCCCGGCCACTACGGCACGCTCACGCTCGCCGAGCTCGAGCTGGCGATCGGCGAATCGGCGAGCGCGCTGGGTCTCGTCCCTCGCTTCTTCCACACCAACCACGAGGGCGCGTTCGTCGAGCATCTGCACGGTCTCGACGGCCTCGCCGACGCGATCGTGCTCAATCCGGGGGCGTGGACCCACTACGCGTACGCGATCCGCGACGCGCTGGAGCTCACCGGGCTGCCCGCGGTCGAGGTCCACCTCTCCGACGTCGACGCCCGCGAGGAGTTCCGTCGCCGCTCGGTGCTCGCGGACCTGTGCACCGGCCGCGTCGCCGGGCGGGGCCCCGACGGCTATCGCGACGCCCTGTCGCTGCTGCGCGAGGAGCTGTTCGCCGGTGAGTGAGCGACCGACCCGGCTGCTCGCCGCGCTCTCCGAATCCGGATCCGGGGCCGAGCTGATGCTCGTCACCACGCTGCTCAACGTCCGCTACCTCACCGGCTTCACCGGCTCGAGCGGCGCGGTGGTGGTCGGGCCCGACACGCGGGTGTTCATCACCGACTTCCGCTACGCCGAGCAGTCCGCCGCCGAGGTCGAACCGAGCTTTGACCGCCACATCGTGAACGGGGAGCTCGCCTCCGAGCTCGCCGGGCTGCTGCCCGAGGGCGAGCTGCGCCTCGGCTTCGAGGACGAGCAGATGACCGTGCGCACCCACGCGAAGCTCGGTGAGGCGCTGCCCGCGCGGATCGAGCTGATCGCCGCCGGCACCCCGGTGGCGCGGCTGCGCGCGGTGAAGGAGCCTCGGGAGATCGACGCCATCCGCTCCGCCTCGGAGCTCGCCGACGCGGCGCTGCGCGAGGTGATGGAGCAGGGGATCGCCGGGCGCACCGAGGCGGAGGTCGCAGGCGCCATCGAGGACGGGATGCGCCGCCGCGGCGCCTCGCAGGCGTCGTTCGACACGATCGTCGCCGCCGGCCCGCACGGCGCGCTGCCCCACGCCACCCCCCGCGAGGTGGCGATCGGCGACGGCGAGCTGGTGGTGATCGACTGGGGCGCGGTGCTCGAGGGCTACTGCTCGGACTGCACCCGGACGCTCGCCACCGGGGATCTGGGCCCCGAGGCGGCCACCGTCTACGACACGGTGCTCGAGGCGCAGCGCGCGGGCCTGGCCGAGATCCGCCCCGGAGCGGGCGGCCGGGCGACCGACGGGGTCGCGCGCGGGCGCATCGATGCCGCCGGGCACGCCGAGCACTTCGGCCACAGCCTCGGCCACGGCGTGGGGCTCGAGGTCCACGAGAAGCCGAACCTCTCCAAGCGCAGCGACGACGTGCTGCAGAGCGGCAACGTGGTCACCTGCGAGCCGGGGATCTACCTGCCCGGCCGGCTCGGGGTGCGGATCGAGGACCTGTGCGTGGTCACCGAGTCCGGCGCCGAGATCCTCACCCACATCCCCAAGGAGCTCATCACCGTCGGCTGATCCCGGCGCGCGATGAAGCCGACGATGTCCCGACGCACCGAGCAACGCCGTGCCGCCGTGTGGGCGCTCTACCAAAGCGACCTGCTCGAGCGCGCGCTCGGCGACACGCTGCCCCGCGACGTGAACATGTTCACGCTCGCCCTCGCCGAGCAGGTGCTCGAGCACCAACCCGAGCTCGACGCGCTGATCCGTCGCCACGCCGCCGACTGGACGCTCGAGCGGATTGCCCCACTCGAGCGCTCGATCCTGCGCGTCGCGCTGCTCGAGCTGCTGTATCCCGAGATCGTGCCCGGCGAGTCGCCGATCCCGCCCGAGGGTGCGATCAACGAGGCGGTGGAGACCGCCAAGCGGTTCTGCGGCGCCGCCGCTCCGGGGTTCGTCAACGGGGTCCTTGGCGCCGTCCTGCGCGAGCGGGTCGGCTCCTCGGGCGCGTAAGCGCCACGTAGGAATCTCCGCGCCGCGCCCGGCCCCCGCGCCAGAATCACCCTCCATGCGAGTGCTCGTCGTCGACGATGACCGGGGCCTGCGCGACGTGCTGCGTCGCGCGCTCACGCTCGCGGGCTACGAGGTCCGGCTCACGGAGACCGGGGCGGGCGCCCTCGCGGAGATCACCGCCGGCGCGCCCGACGCGGTCGTGCTCGACATCGGTCTGCCCGACATCGACGGCCTCGAGGTATGCCGCCTGCTGCGCCGCGAGGGAAACCGCGTGCCGGTGCTCATGCTCACCGCCCGGGACGCGGTGAGCGACCGGATCGACGGCCTCGACGCGGGCGCCGACGACTATCTGATCAAGCCGTTCGACGTCGACGAGCTGCGCGCCCGGCTGCGCGCGCTGCTGCGCCGGTCCGGCGGCGAGGGCGCGGAGGTGGGGGGCGGGCTGCGCTTCGCGGAGCTGATGCTCGACCCCAACCGCCACGGTGTCGAGGTCGATTCCCCGTCCGAGGGAGAGCCCAGCGGCTTCGTGGAGCTCACCCGCACCGAGTTCCAGCTGCTCGAGCTGCTGATGCTCAACCCGCGCCGGGTGCTCGCGCATCGCATCATCTACGAGCGGGTGTGGGGCTATGACTTCGGGCCGAGCTCCAACGCGCTGCGCGTGTACGTGAGCTACCTGCGCCGCAAGCTCGAGGACGCCGGCGCTCGCTCGGTGATCCACACCGTGCGCGGCGTCGGCTACGCCCTGCGCGACGCCGGGGAGGCGGTCTGAGTGAGCCTGCGCGTCCGGCTCGGCCTCGCCGCGGGAGGGGCGGTTGCGGTCGCGGTGATCGCGGTCGCGCTCGCGGTCTATGCGGGGACCCGGTCGGAGCTCCTCGGTCAGGTCGACGGTCAGCTCGCGAGCTTCGCGCAGCGAGTCGCGCCGGGGATCGGCACCGGACCCTCACCGGGTCCAGCCCACCGGCAGCCGGGCATCGCCGGTTCCGCTCCGGGAGCCGGCGGTCTGCGGCTGCGTCGTCGCCCCCGATCCGCCTACGCAGCCGCGAGCGCCGTCGTCGAGCAGGGCTCGCGCCGCGGCCGGGGGCGGCCCCCCGACCCGCGGGGCGTCATCCCCACCGACGCCCGCATGCGGGCGCTCGCCCGCTCGGGCACCGGGAGCTACCACGCCGATCTCACGGTGCGCGGACACGCGCTGCGGGTGTACGTGAAGGGCGCGGGGTCAGCAGGCGCGCTGGTCGTCGCGCTGCCGCTCGCCGGGGTCTACCACACGCTCTTCGAGCAGCGGCTCCTGCTCGCGCTCATCGCCGCCGGCGGGATCGCGCTCGCGGCGCTGCTCGGACTGCTCGTCGCGCGGGCCGCGCTCGCGCCGATCGCAGAGTTCACCCGCCAGACCGAGGTAATCGCCGCCACCCCGGAGCGACTGGCCACCGACCGGCTCGAGCTGCACGGCGGCGATGAGCTCGCGCGGCTCGCGCGCACCTTCAACGACACCCTCGACGCGCTCGAGCGCTCGGTGGCCGCTCAGCGCGACCTCGTCGCCGACGCCTCCCACGAGTTGCGCACGCCGATCGCGACGATCCGGGCGAACCTGCAGTTGATGCGCGACGAGGCGCGACTGCCGCCCGGCGAGCGCGAGGCGCTGCGCCGCGACGTGATCGAGGAGCTGGATGAGCTCACCGCGCTGGTCTCCGACGTGGTCGAGCTCGCCCGCGGCGCGCGGCCGAGCGGGCCCGAGGGTGACGTCCGCCTCGACGAGGTCGCGGCCGCTGCCGTCGAGCGCACCCGTCGCCGGGCGCCCGGCCTCGTCGTCTCCGCGCAGCTTGAACCGACGCTGGTGCGCGGCGAGGGCGACCGCATCGCCCGCGCGGTCGCCAACCTGCTCGACAACGCGGTGAAATGGAGCCCACCGGGCGGGGTGATCGAGGTCGTCCTGCGCGACGGCACGCTCACCGTGCGCGATCACGGTCCCGGGGTGGCCCCCGGCGGTGTGCCGGTGGTGTTGGCCCGCATGCGCCGGGGCCGGGCGGGGGGCCAGCCTGCCGCGGGGAGAGCGGCGGCCCCT
>CAXTTD010000079.1:7434-10915 GCA_964246945.1 uncultured Solirubrobacteraceae bacterium
GCGATCACGGGCCCGGCTGCGCCGACGAGGACCTGCCGTTCGTGTTCGACCGCTTCCGCCGTGCCCGGGCGGCGCGTGCGACGCCGGGCTCGGGGCTCGGCCTCGCCATCGTCCGTCAGGCCGCCGAGGCTCACGGCGGCAGTGCGAGCGCCGCGAACGCCCCCGGCGGGGGAGCGCTCATGACGCTCAGCCTCGGCCCCGTGCAGGCGCTCGCCGCCGAGGCGATGTCCTGACTCAGCCGCCGTGGCGGTCGAAGGAGATCACCTGCTGGATTCCGCTCGGACGGTTCGTGTACTGCATGGTGAAGACATTCAGCGGGCTGAAGCGGATCTTGATCGCCGACGCGCTCGCCCGCCAGTCGCTGGGATCGGAGGTGTGCTGGCTGACGGTCAGGCGCCGGCCGGCCGCGGCAATCGCCGCCCACAGCGACTTCTGGCAACGCGTGAAGTCGCCCCTGCCGCAGTAGCGGTTGGCCAGTGGCTGGGGCTGGTGGATGTGCAGCAGCGACTTGAAGTCACGGTCCATGTACTGGTACCAGCCGTTGTACTGGCCGCCGAGGTAGCCGTCGAAGCGCGGGAAGATCGTGTTCAGCTGACCGAGCTCCGGGCCGAGCTGCGGCCCCATCACCGCGTTGGCGAGCCCCGTCCACGACGCCTGCATGATCGCGGCGCCGGGGTTGGCGATCTTGGTGGGATCGGTCGGGCTGGGCAGCACGTTGCCGCCGTCGTGGTTCCAGTCCACGAGCAGCGTGAGCATCCTCGCCGCCTGTCGGTTCGGCGCGTGCGAGCCTCGGAGCACGCGGGCGAGCAGCGGCACGGTGAGGATCGCACGCACGTCCTGGGTGGCGGCCTCGTTCATCGCCGAGACAACCCCGGCAATTGTCCACTTGCCGTGACGGCGCTGCTGGCGCAGGGCGGCGTTCAGCAGCTGCACCCGTGAGGCCGAGCCGTTGCCGCCGAACGCGTCGGGAGCGGCGCCGAAGCCGTGGGCGGAGACGTTGTTCCAGTTCACCATCGTGCCCGCCACCGGCGTGTGCTGTGGGTCGATGCCGTGGGGGTGCCCGGCGGCCGACAGGTCTCCGTGCCACTCGTAGCGGCCGTTGCCGAGCGTCGGCAGGCTCGGGTCGGTGTTCCGGGCGCGCAGCGGCAACAGGCCTGTCGTGTACTCGGCCACGTGCGTGTCGTCGACGTAGAACGAGTTGAACGTCTGCGGGGTGAGCGCCGCAGCCTTGAAGAACGTCTGCGGGCTGTGCACCTGGCCGTCGGAGAGCTCGCGGTTGTAGAGCAGGTCAAGCACGTCCTTGCCGTAGCTCGCCCGTCGGCTGGTGATCGCGACCGTGTGGCGGCCAACCCGGGCGTAGCCGATCACCGGGCCGTTCACCGTGGTCTCGAACCGGACCGGTGAGTGCACGCCCTTGCTGGTGATGAGCGTGCCGGCGTCGAAGCGCACCATCGCGCGGCAGTGACCGTCATAGAGGTACTTCGCGCGGCTGTGGCCGCACAGCGTCTCGGCGAACTCGTCGGTGTCGTCGCCGTCCGCTGAGGTGAGCGTCGTGGCGAAGTCCTTGCCGCGGCCGATCAGCATGTAGCCGGGGAACGGCGCCGAGGTCGCCCCGCGCCAGTCGAGCCCGGGGGCGTGCATGTCGATCTCGAAGGTGAGTCCGGGGTAGAAGTAGCCGATCTGGGGCCCGCCGACGAGCAGCGGATGCCCGGTGGCGGAGTCGCGCCCCTCGACCATCAGCTCGTTGGAGGCATGCGGGCGCGGCTCGGTGCGCGGCAGGGTGTCTGCGATCGCGGCGGGCACCGCGGGCGTCGCGTGGTAGCTGCCGGGATCGAGCAGCACGCTGCCGGGCGCACCCGGCGTGGTGGGATCGTGGTCGTAGTCGAAGGTCCCGTCGACCGTCGTCGGACTCCCCGAGTTGAGGTTCTGGCGTAGGTCGGAGAACACGCTGTAGCCCTTGGTGGCGCCGAGGCGGCGCTCAAGGCTCGAGAGCAGCTCGGAGTCCTGCGCTTGGTCGCCGCCGCCCTCGCCGAAGAACTGGTCCTTCAGGGCGTTGAAGGCGTAGATGTCGACCGGCGTGAACGGGGCCTCGGTCGAGCCGGTCGACTTCAGGTAGGCGTTGATCCCCTGGCAGTAGACGACGATGTCGTGGTAGACCGCGCGGCCGGCCGCGCCGTGGGCGAGCAGCACACCGGTCTGGCGTGCGACCACCCGCTCGGTCTGCGCGCTTGGCTGGAACTGGTCGAGCTTGTCGACGAGCCCGATCGCGGAGAGCCCGGGCGCGTCGATCGCCGCCACCAGCGAGTCGTAGCGGGCCTGGGCGAGCAGCAGCCCGCGGTCCTGGGCCACGATCCAGCCGGCCGCCCACACCCCACCGTCGTGGGTGGTCGCGGTGACGTGGGGGACGTCGAAGCGGTCGCGCAGGATGGTCACCCCCGGGTAGGGGACGGGCTCGACGGTCGCCGGGCCATCCGGGCCCACGCCGAAGCCCTCGGACTTGAAGTCGGTGGCGATGTCCGCATTGGTGACGTGGCCGGACAGCGGGGTGAGCGCGTTGTACATCTGTGCCTGGGTGGTCGCCCCGGCCGGGAACGGGAAGCCGCCCGGCTCGCCGGAGGGGATGATGTTGTAGGCGAACGCCGCATCGTTGGTCGGCGCGGTGGCCCCGCGCGCGAGCGGCGCCCCCAGCACCAGCGCGAGCACGGCGACGAGCGCCGAGAGTCCGATCCGTCTCATCCTCACTCCTCCTCGATGTGCGAGTACGGCCGCGGGCAACATACCCGAACGCGTCACCGCATGCCTGTGCCGCGAAGGGCGGGCGGGCAGGGAAACCGGCGGTTAGAAGATGCCGATGCGATCCAGCGGCCAGTAGGTGGCGATCGCGGTGCCGATGATCCAGCGCTGGGGCACCGGGCCCCAGTAGCGGCTGTCGTCGGAGATCGGCCGGTTGTCGCCCATCATGAAGTAGTCGCCGCGCGGCACCGTGATCGTCTTCGAGAACGTGCAGCCGGGCGCGTTGTCGCACGGCTCGGCGTAGGAGGCACGCTCACGGTGGCCGTTGCGGTAGACGTCGCCGTCGCGGATCGAGATACGATCCCCGGGCATGCCGACGACCCGCTTCACGTAGGTCTCCGAGGAACGCTGCGCCGTCGGCTGATCACACGCCTCCGCGTGCCCCGATCCCTCCTGGGCGTTGCCACAGGTCATCGAGTCCGCTCCGGCCGGCGGGTGGAAGATGACGACCTGACCGAGGTGCGGATGGGTGTCGATGCGCTGCACGAGAATCCGCTGACCGATCTTGAGGGTCGGGATCATCGAGCCGCTCGGGATCCGGTAGGGCTTGACCACGAACGCCTGCAGGAGCCAGGCGGCGGCGACGGCCACCGCAACGGTGACGATCAGCTCGATCAGCGAGCGCATGGGATCAGGGTGTCCGGAGCGCCGCCGCGTGCGGGATGACGCTCGCCGTGGGGGCGGGGGT
>CAXTTD010000080.1:0-10910 GCA_964246945.1 uncultured Solirubrobacteraceae bacterium
GCCGCCAGGCACTGGGGGACATGCGCCGGCTGCTCGACGTGTTGCACGAGGAACCTCGCCGCGGCTCTTATGAGCCTCAGCCCGGCGTCAGCCGACTCGCCGAGCTCTTCGAGCGCGTCCGTACCGCCGGCGTCCCCGTTCAGGCGGCGATCAGCGACGATGCCGAGCAGCTTCCAGGCGGCGTCCAGCTTGTTGTCTACCGCGTCGCGCAGGAGGCGCTGACCAACACGCTCAAGCATGCCGGGCGCCCCGCCGAGGCTCACCTTTCGCTGCGCTGCCTGGCTGTCGGGTCGAGCTTGACGTGAGCGACACCGGGCTGCCGACCTTCGAGGGAGCATCGACGCTTCGGCTCCCGAACAGCGGGCGAGGTCTGAACGGCATGCAGCAGCGGGCGGCCGCGTTCGGCGGCGCGCTCGAGGCCGGCCCGCGGCCAGACGGGGCCGGCTGGCAGGTGCATCTCAGCCTCCCGATCGGCGCAATCGTGGCGTCGTCGTCATGAGTACCCGCTTGCTTCTCGTCGACGACCAGCAGCTCATGCGCATGGGCTTTCGCATGGTCATCGACTCACAGGAGGACATGCGTGTCGTCGGCGATGCGCAGACCGGCCGGGAGGGAGTCCTGGCCGCAGACCGGCTACGTCCCGACGTGATCCTCATGGACGTCCGGATGCCCGAACTCGACGGGGTTCAGGCCACCCGGGAGATCGTCAAGAACGGGTCGACAGCGAAGATCATCATGCTCACCACCTTTGACCTCGACGAATATGTGTACGCGGCGCTGAAGGCGGGAGCCAGCGGGTTCTTGCTCAAAGACGCCCAGCCCAGCGAACTGCTTTCAGCGATTCGGGCCGTCGCCGCCGGCGACGCGGTCATGGCCCCCAGCGTCACCCGGCGGTTGCTCGACACCCACGCGCTCAGATCCCCGGCGGCGATCGACACCCAGCTGGGCAAGCGGACCAGCCTGCGCGAGCTCACCTCCCACGAGCTCGAGGTGCTCATGCTGGTCGCCCGCGGCCTGAGTAACGCCGAGATTGCCGAGCGCCTGGTCATCTCCGAAGCGACGACCAAGACGCATGTCGGACGGATCCTCGCCAAGCTCGCCCTCCGCGACCGGGTGCAGATCGTCGTGTTTGCCTACGAGACCGGGCTGATCACCGCCGGAGCCTCCTCAAACTGACCCCCCTGCCCCCCGCGCTTCGGCGGGCCCTGACGCGGACAGCCGCGGGCGCGCGCCGCTCACCGCCGCCCTCAGGCGGCCTGCTGAGGTGCTCGGACGGCCGTGAACGTGTGCGACATGCTCCCGACTTGCGCGACGAAGCTCTCCAGCCTGTCGCCGGCCCTCAGGTATCGAGGCGGCTGGCGGGTCATCCCGATCCCGCTGGGAGTCCCGGTGAAGATCACGTCACCCGGGTGCAGAGTCAGGATTCCGCTGAGATAGGAGATGATCTCCGGAACGGGGATCAGCATCTGCGCGCTGCTGCTGCGCTGCACCTCCTCCCCGTTGAGCCGACACACCAGTTCGATGTCATCAGGATCGGCGTAGTCATCGGGAGTGATCAGGACCGGGCCGAGAGGGGCGAATCCGGACAGCGACTTACCCAATCCGAACTGAGGCGTGCCCTCCGGCCGCCACTGGATCTCGCGGTCGGACAGGTCCTGGCCCGCGGTGACGCCGGCAACGTATTCCCAGCCCTGCCCGCTCGCCACGTAGCGAGCGGTCCTGCCGATGACGACCGCGATCTCGATCTCCCAGTCGACGGTCTCGGTCGAGAGCGGGATCGCGCCATAGGGACCGGTGATCGCCGTCGAGAGCTTCGTGAAGACGAGCGGCACCTCGGGTATCGCCATGCCGGCCTCGGCGCCGTGGTCGGCGTAGTTGACCCCGATGCCGAAGATCTGACGCGGGCGGGGGGACGGGGGGCCCAGATGCTCTCGTTCGATGGCCGTCTCCGCCCCCGCCGGGAGATCGCCTGCCAGCGCCACGACCTCCGCCCATCGCTCGTAGGCGAGCTCCGGCTCGGCCGGGATTCGACCTCCGGTCGCGCGGTGGAGGTCGATGCTCCGGGCGCCATCCAGACCCTCCGCCTCGACGTCCGAGGTGATGAGAACGAGTCGACCCCGGTGATTGGCGAACCTCACGGCGCTTGCTCGAGCGTGCTCGACCATTCGAGGAGGGTGCGCGTGAACAACTCCGGATCCTGCCGATGCATCGAATGCACCATGTCCGGAAGGTCGATCACCTCGCAGGGCTGGCCCGCGGTGCTGACCAGCTCGCGCGCCCGGGCGACCTGCTGGTCGGATACCGCGCCCATCAGAGCCGCGCTGCCGGGATCGATCTCCCGGTAGTGATGGGTGATGAGAATCGGAACCTTCACCGCGGCGAGCATGCGTTCGTGATCGCAGCCGGCCGAGGCCGCGCCGGTCCAGAACGACCGCGCCCACTCGGGGTCGTACTCGAGGAAGTTCTGTGGCGGCTCACCGGGATCGTCTGCACTGGGAGGTGCGACGATCCCCATTCGCACCAGCGCCACCAGTACGTGCCTCGGGAGCTCTCGGGGGGCGGCGGCCTGCATCCCCTGCCAGTCCCCGATCGACCATTGATCCCCCAGCCACTTGCTCGACAGCGCGAACATTGGTCCGATCGACTGACGGATCGACTGCCCACAGGCCGGATTGGTCTCGGAACTGAACAACGGCGGGTCCTCGCAGACGCCGCCCCGTACCTGCCCCGCCTTGGCGTAGGCCGCCAGCCAGGCGACCAGCACGCCACCCGAGGAGTTACCGCTGACGATGGTCGGCCGGCCGATGATCTCGTCGATGAAGCGAACGAGATCGTTGCCCATGTTGTCCAGGGTGTAGCGGCCCGGGGTTCGGGTGGAACGGCCCTGCCCGCGCAGATCGACCGCGAACACCTGGAAGTGCTCCTGCAGCAGGGCCATCGCCGGTTCGTAGCACCACCACGACTGAACCTGAGGGGGTATGAGCAACAGCGCCGGCCGCTCCGCCGCGCCCGCGGTGGCGTAGTTCATGCGGATCTCGCCGAGATCAACCTCATGCTCCGGAAAATCGTGGGCGACGAAGATGTCGCCTCGGCTCTCCTCCTTCGGTGCGGCCATGTCTCTCTCCTCGCGATGACGTTTAATCGATGATAGTAGAATCGATCAGAGCGCCACGCGTGCTCGAGCGCCCGGCACGGCGCCGAGCGGATGAACTCGAGGCGCCTACTCCGCGACCGGTCGCTGCCGGGCGGCGACCTGTTCCAGGCTCCTGGCGATCTCCTGCTCGTTGGTCTGGAGATGCTGGGTGAGGGCCTTGCGCATCTTGCTGGTGCCTCGCGCCTGAGCGGCTTCGAGCAGCGGTCGATGGCGGTCCTGCGCGGGGAGCGTGAAGAGAACGTCGGTCTCGCCGTAGACGATGCGGACGTAGCGCTCAGCAGACTGCCAGAGCTCAGCGACGATCCGCTCGAGCCGAGGCGTCATCACCGGCGCCATGATCGCGCTGTGGAAGGCGTTGTGGCTCGTCCAGAAATGCTCGGAGTCGGCCGGGGCGTCGGTCATCTCCATGAACTCCCGTTCGATGATCGCCAGGTGCTCGTCGGTCAGCAGCCGCGCGGCGCGCGCACCCGCGTCAACCTCGATGAGCGTCCGCAGGCGGTAGATGTCGGTGAGATCGGGGATCCCCAGCGAGGCCACGACGGCGGTACGCGCCGGCCTGAGCACCACGAGCCCTTGGCCCGCGAGCTGCTGGAGCGCCTCGCGAACCGGGCTGTGGCTCACTCCCAGGTCGGCGGCCAGGTCACTGATCGACAAGGTGTCGCCCGGCCGCAGACGGCCTTCGAGGATCGCGCGACGCACGGCGTGGCTGACGCGGTCAGCGAGTGACTGGCCCGCCGTGACGATCGGCGGAATACCGGTTCTCGTGCTCAATGGGGGGTCATTTCTCGGCCAGGAGCCAATCGGGGGCTCGCCGGCGGATCATAGGTCACAGACCGGCCGACTCAGAGGCGCTCGGGAGACCGAGGAGCCGCTCGGCGTTCACGTGAGCGATCTGCTCGCGGGCGCTCGGGCTGATCGGCGCGTCGGCCAGAAACGCGACCGCCGCGCCGCTATCCGAGAACGGGTAGTCAACGGAGAACATCATCCGCTCGGCCCCGAAGACACTGAGCGCACACTGCAGCGGCGCGGTGGTGGTGTAACCGCTGGTGGTCACCCATAGGTGCTGCTGCAGGGTCTCGGCCACCGAGGCAGAGAGGTCGACCACGGGAGTCAGCTCCTCGTCGGCGCGAGCCAGCGAGAACGGCAGGTTCTCCCCCATGTGTCCGACGATCACCTGGAGCCCCGGATGGCGATCGAAGGTTCCGGTGACGACCATGCGCAGTACGTGCAGCGCGGTCTCGGCATGCCAGCCCCAGCCCGAGGTGGAGAGGCGGGCGGCAACGGTCCCGTCGAGCCCCGAGAAGTAGGCGTCGAATACGCCCTTCGGCGGTGGCGCCGGGTGCAGGTAGATCGGCACCTCCAGGCGCTCGGCGGCCTCGAGGACCGGCCGCAAAGTCGGGTCGTCGAGAAACACGCCGTCGGTCTGGCCGGCGATGAGCGCGCCGACGAATCCGTGCGTCTGCACGGCGCGCTCGAGCTCGGCGGCCGCCGCGGCGGGATCGCAGACGGGGAGTGAGGCGAACGCGCCGAATCGACTCGGGTGCGCCTCGACGACGGCGGCCATGCGGTCGTTCAGCGCGCGCGAGATGGCGGTCGCCTTCTGCTTCCCCAGCTTCTGGATACCCGCATTCTGGACCGACAGGATCTGCACGTCGACCCCCGCCTCATCCATCATCTGGAGCCGGCCCTCACCGGCATCGTCCAGGGCATCCAGGAGGCCGCGGACGGCCTTGGGATCGACGCCGGCCTCGATGGCGATGTCGGCGGGCAGGAAGTGCTCCTCGAGCGCGACGACCTTCATCGGGCGGCGTGCGATCGCGCGGCGGCGGGCTCGCTGGTCAGCATCGCGCAGATCGAGTACTCGGCGTCTCCGTCGGCCGCCGTCATCGACCGGAGCTCTCTTCGATCGTGACGGTGAGCGAGGCCAGGCCGCGCAGCGTCTGGTTGATCGCGCGCACGGGATCCGCGACCGTGAAGCGCTCGACGCGCTCGACCAGCGCCTCGAGCAGCAGGCGCATCTCGAGGCGGGCGAGGCCGGAGCCGGTGCAGGCGTGCCGACCGAAGCCGAACGCGAGGTGCTCGGCGGCACGCTCCCGGCGCACGTCGAAGTGCGTGGGCGCCGGCCACCGCCGCTCATCCCGGTTGGCCGCCCCGAACAGCATCATGATGCGTGAGCCGACCGGGACCTCGGTCTCGCCCACGGTCACCGCGCGGGCCGCGTAGCGGGTGAATCGCTGGATCGGAGACTCCAGGCGGAGCACCTCGTTCACCGCGTTCGGGATCAGCGCGGGATCCTCGCGCAGGATCGCCCACGCCTCGGGATGCCGGCCGAGCAGGAGCATGGCGCTGCCGATGCCGTTGATCGTGGTGTCGAGGCTCGGCGCCAGGTAGGCAGACATCGTGGCCGGACACAGCTCGGGCTCGATCTCCCCGCGCGCGGCGGCGTCGTAGACCATCTGCGCCCATCCGCCCGGCGTCAGGTGGGGCGGCACGGCCCGCTTCCCGTACTGGAACATCTCGGTGGCACCGGGAAGCGCAGCCGCGGTGCGAGGGCCGTCGGGCCCCTGCGCCTCGAACGTGCAGGCAGCCCACTCGAGCATCTTCTGACGACCCGATTCCGGGATACCGACGAGGCGGGAGATGATCGTCAGCGGCAGGTGGTGGGCGAGGTCGGTCACCGCGTCGAAGCTGCCGCGGCCGACGAGCTCCTCGACGAGCGCCTGTGCCTCGGCCTGGAGGGTCGGGGTGAGCTCCCGTAGGGCGGCCGCCGTCAGGGGCACCCGCGTGACCTTGCGCATCGCATCGTGTCGCGGCGGATCGCTGGCGATCTGGGCCGAGCCGGCCATCGCCGTGTTGAGCGTGTCGTTGAGCGCCACGCCACGACCGGACACGAAAGCCTCGGAATTACGCAGCGCCTCTCGCGTCTCGGCATAACGCGGGAGGGCGTAGACGCCCAGGCCGGCCATCCAGACGGCGGCCCCGGCAGCCCGCAGCTCGTCGTAGAGGGGATAAGGATTGGCCAGAGCCGCATCGGTGAACAGGTCGAGGTCGGACTCCGGCGCCGCGAGCGTTGTCATCAGAGCAGCCCGGCCTCGGCCTCGGCCACGTCCTCGTCCTCGTCCTGCGCCTCGGCGGGCAGCCGGAGGTCAAGCGGGGTTCCCGGGTCGAACTCCCCGGAGAAGCTGCGCCGGTGCAGCTCGGCCGCGTCGATTCCCCCCTTCCAAGCCTCCCACAGACGATCCGGATCGACGTTGACTCCGATCGGGTTGGTCTGGAACTCCGCGGCGGTCCGCATCCACTCGCTCGAGGCCGCCCAGTCGCGGAAGTTATCGGTTTGCAGCTCCACGCTGTTGCCATCCGGATCGACGTAGTAGAGCGAGGTCGTCAGCCCGTGGTCGAGGCAGGCATGCGGTCGGATGCCCTGCTCCTTCAGGCGCTCATAGGTGGAGAGCAGGCCGGCGATGTCGCCGTACTCGAAGGCCAGGTGGTGCATGCCCGTGTGGGCGATCTTGCCCGGATCGTCGTCCAGTCCGGGCGCGACGAGCAGCGCGACCCGGTGGTTGGCCGCATCGTTGGTCAGCCATGCGCCAAATGGCCCGTAGTGGTTCGGCTCCAGTCCCACGGCGTTGTGGTACCAGTCGGCCATCTCCCGCAGCCGGTTGGTCTTCAGCGTGACGTGGTGCAGAACGGGATGGTCTGTCACCGTGCTCGACATCTGCTCTCCCTCGGGTCAAGAACGATTGTCCATCGATGGTACATCATCGATTAAGCGCCGAGGCAGAGGTTGCCGTGCGCGTCGCCGCCCCGCTGTGGAGAGTCCCCGGCGCCGATGCGCGATGATCTACGATCTACGCATGGCCCCACGCCCAGAGGTGACGTTCAGGCGGGCGCCGCGAAAGCGACACGCCGGCGGACCTCGATGAACGCGACGATCGACGACCTGCCGGGCCATACGCAGGTGCTGGTGTCGGGCGGCGGCCCGGTCGGGCTCGCGGCGGCGACCGAGCTCGGTCGCCGCGGGATCGAATGTCTCGTCGTCGAACCCCGCACCACCGTCTCGCACGCCCGGCCTCGCTGCAAGACGCTCAACGTCCGCACGATGGAGCACCTCCGGCGGTGGGGGATCGGCGACCGGCTCCGGCAGCGCGCGCCGCTGCCCGTCTCGTTTTCCACCGACATCGTGTTCTGCACGGCGCTGACGGGATACGAGCTGTCACGTTTCAGCGGGGTGCTGGGGCTCGCCCTGGAGGGTGACCGCTTCCCCGAGACCGGTCAGCAGGCCCCCCAGTACGTCCTGGAGGAGCTCCTGCGCGAGGTCGTGGAGGAGCTCGCGGCGTGCTCCCTCGCCGTCGGCCTGCGCGTCGGCGCCGTCGCTCAGCGCGATGGGACGGCGGAGGTGACGGTGCTCGACGCGGCGGGGCGCTCGGCGACCGTCTCCGCCGAGTACGTGCTCGGCTGCGACGGCCCGCGCAGCGCGGTGCGCGCGGCCATCGGCGCCGCGTACACGGGTGAGCGGGCGCTGCAGCCGAACTTCGGCATGGTCTTCCGCGCCCCGGAACTGTGGGATCACGTTCGTCATGGACCCGCCGTGCAGTACTGGATCCTCAACCAGGCCGCCCCCGCGCTGGTGGGGCCCGTCGACCGTCAGGGCACGTGGTGGATGATCGCGTTCAACGTCGACCGGGAGACCGGGGAGCGGGACGGGCGCGCGCTCATCGACGGGGCCGCGGGCACTCCGGTGAACGCGACGGTGCTCTCGACCGACCCATGGACCGCGCACATGCAGATCGTCGACCGCGCCCGAGAGGGTCGCGTGTTCCTCGCCGGCGACGCGGCGCATCTCAACCCGCCGTTCGGCGGGCACGGGCTCAACACCGGGCTGAGCGACGCCGTCGACCTCGGCTGGAAGCTCGCGGCCGTGCTCGACGGCTGGGCCGGTCCCGGTCTGCTCGAGAGCTACGAGGCCGAGCGCCGGCCGGTTCAGACGCAGGTGATCGCGGCGGCGGAGGCGAACAACCGCGTGCTGGCCACCGACCTGCTGGCCGAGGACATCGATCGCGACGGCCCGGTAGGCGCGCTCGCGCGCGAGCGCGCGCACGAGGCGATCCAAGCGAGCAAGCGAGCCGAGTTTCACGCCCTCGAGCTCGTCCTCGACCTTGCCTACGAGAACTCGCCGGTGATTGCGCCGGCGCCCGCGGGCACCGGACCCGCGCGCCCCGGTCTCCTGCTGCCGCACGCCTGGATCAGCGAGGGCCAGTCGCTGTATGACCGGCTCGGGCCGGGGATGACGCTGCTTGCCGCCGACGACGTGCCCGGCGAGGCGCTCGAGCCGCTCACTCACGCCGCCCGGGACCGTCGCGTTCCGCTCAGCACGGTTCGCACACCCGCCCGGATGCTGCGAGCGAAGGTGGGCACCGGCCTGGCGCTCGTGCGGCCCGACCAGCACCTCGCGTGGCTCGGGGAGAGCGCGCCCGGGGATCCCGTCGCGCTGATCGACCTCGTCCGTGGCGAGCGGCGCTCGTGAGGCCGTAGCAATGATCCTCGTGCTCGGAGCAGCCGGCTACACCGGCCGCCTGGTCACCGACGAGCTCGCGCGACGGGGCATCGAGGTCCGGGGCTTCGTGCGGGATGCCGCCGGGGATGAGGCGGCTCGCGCTGCGGGGGCCTCGGAGACCGTCATCGGGGATCTTCGCGATCTGCCAACCATCGAGTCGGCGGTCCGAGGCGTCGACGGCGTGTTCCTCCTCGGTCCGCGCTTCATGGCTGAGGAGGCGGCCGTCGGCAGGACGACGATCGACGCTGCCGCCCGGGCCGGCGTCCGACGCGTTGTCTTCTCCGGGGTCTACCACCCGTCGATCTCCGGGCTCGTCAACCACCAGAGCAAGCTCGAGGTCGAGGATCACGTCTACCGCAGCGGGCTGGAGTTCACGGTGCTTCAGCCGGCGCGCTTCATGCACGGTCTGCTGCTCTCGGGCCGTGACCGCATCCTGCGCGATGGCGTGCTCGCCGACGCGTTCGCTCCCGAGGCGAAGCTGAGCTACGTCGACTACCGGGACGTCGCCGAGGTCGCCGCCATCGCCTTCGCCGAGGATCGTCTGGTGGGCGGGACCTTCGAGCTCGCCAGCCGCGGCGAGCACACGCTCCACGAGCTGGCCGCGCAGATCGGGGAGGCGATCGGCCGGACGCTCCGCGCCGAGCGGACGCCGCTGAACCAGTATGGCCCGGCGGACCGCCTGCTCGCCAACCCCTACGCCGCGGTCGGCTTCGGGCGGCTGCGCGAGTTCTACGACCGCCACGGCTTCCGCGGCGGCAATTCGCTCGTGCTCGAATCGATCCTCGGTCGCTCGGCCCGGGACATGTCGAGCTGCGCCGCTGCGCTCCTCGGCAGCTGACAGCACAGACTCGGCATCGGGCCGGGCGGCGCCCGTACGCACCGGGCCGGGCGGCGCCCGTGGCGCCGCGTCTCCCCCGCTCAGCGACCCCAGATCTTGTCGAAGCGCTGGGCGGCGTCCGGGTACCCCGTCCACTGACCGGACGGGTCGTAGTTGACGTGGGTTCCCTTCGTGATGAACTCCACCGGCGCGCCGTACAGCTCCTTCTTCGTGATCGGCTGGTGCGCCATGAGCCGCGCGGCGACATCGACCATCTCCCACGACTGCACGTTGAAGTCGACCGCGAGACCGCCGGTGAGGCCGCCGTCCTCGATGTCCTTGGTCCCGATCTGGTCGGGTGCGAAGCCCATCGTCGTGATGTTGTTGAGGCCCGCGTCCTTGAGCGCGGCGGGCAGCCCGTCCATGCCCTCCTCCGAGGCGAACACGACCGTGGTGACCGTGGGGTGGGCCTGCAGATAGCTGACCACCGTCGCCGGCGCCGTGCTCCCGAACGTGGTCACCGAGATCGGCTGGTAGGCCACCTGACACGATGGGCACGCCTTGGCCATGCCCTGCTTGAAGCCCATTTGCATGTACGGGCTGAATGACAGCTCGGGAGTGCCGTAGAAGACGACGTTCGCCTTCGTGCCGAGACGGGCCACCACCCAGTCGGCCATCAGCTTCCCGGAGACGATCGAGGCGTGGTTGTTGCCGACGACGATCTGGACGCCGTACGGCGCGGCGTTCGTCATGGCGACTCCGATCGTGTGCGTTCCACCGGCCACCACCTTGTGCAGGTCACCCCCGAAGAACTGCGGCGCCACGGCGGAGAGCAGCAGCGCTCCCGGCTTCTGGCTGGCCACCGTGCTGGCCGCGTTCTGGAGCGCCGCGGGAGCCGTCTGACTGTGGACCACGTTGAGCGTGACGCCCAGCTCCTTCGCCGGGTCGACGAGATCCTTGCCGATCCCGACCGCTTGCGGGATGGCAGCCTCGATATAGGTCAGCTTCGTCCCCGCCGGCGGAAGCTTCTTGAGCGCAGGTAGCGCCGGAAACGCGCTCGGATGACCGACGTAGGGGGCGATGGCCGCCTTGGCCGCCGCGATCTCCGCGGTCGAACCCGAAGCGGTATGGGTTCCCGAGTTGTGGCTGCTCGCCGAGCTCGTCGTGTGGCTTGATGAACCACATCCCCCGAGCGCGATCGCGGCGATGGTGGCCGTAGCCATCACTCCGCTCAACGGGAGGCGTGGGGCGCGGGTTCGCCCGCGGTGCAACGTCCGTAGCGACATGTTCCTCTCCTCTGGTGCGGATGGGCTGATCGGGCTTCCAGGTGCCCCCGGCCTTCGTCGAAGTCGAGAGATTATCGATAATCGTTCGTCCTTATCAAG
>CAXTTD010000081.1:0-2882 GCA_964246945.1 uncultured Solirubrobacteraceae bacterium
CTAGACGTGTCGCGCGGCGCGGTCCTGGTGCGTCGCGGCAAGGGTGGCCGTCGCCGCGAGGTCGGGATGGACCGCTGGGCGTGGGCTCAGGTAGAGCCCTGGATGGCTGTCCGGCGGGGGCTGCCGGTCGGCGCGCTGTTCTGCGTGATCCGTGGTGTCACTGCCGGTCGCCGGTGGGAGTCATCCTCGGCGCGCAAGCAACTGGCCCGGACTGCGGCCAGCGCGGGTGTGCGGCGGCGCTTCGCGCCGCATCAGCTCCGCCACGCGCACGCGGTGGAGATGGCGCACGAGGGTGTGCCGCTGGTCGTCATCCAGCGCCAGCTCGGACATGCCAACCTCGGCATCACCTCGATCTACCTGCAGGGGATCGACAGCTCGGAGATCATCGACACCGTCCATTCGCGACCCGCCCCGGTGATCCCGGCCACCGCTGGCCTCGGATCGACGCTCTAGGTCAAATACGGGCGGGTCGGCCATAACGTCACCCGCCCGGTTTCCGCGCTGAGCAGGGCCCGTGTTCAGCCGAGCGAGACGCTTCTCGTAGAACGAATGCAGGTCGTCACGGCGGAGCTCGTACGTCGAAGCCGTCTAGTCCAGCGAGGCATGCCGCGGAGACTCGCGCGGGGCTGGTGTCTTCGGGCCCGTCGGAGATCTCCTGTGCCGGTGTGCACCGCTGCGCTCAACGACCAAGAAGCGCCTTGGTTGCACGTGCGTCCGCTTCGGCATTCCATTTTCGCGGGACCCACGAAATCCTGCGGTTGGGAAACTCCTGGAGCAGGGAGCACGCTTCCGTGTGCAGGGGTCTGATGTGCTCCTTGCGAACCTTCGCGTGGCCGTCTACCTGGTCGACCACGAGCTCCGAGTCAAGGAACACCCGGATGCGTTGGATTCCGCGGCTGCGGGCGAGCTTGAGTCCTTCGGTGGAGCCCGATATTCCGCAACGGTGTTGATGGCAGGTCCGATCCGTTGGGAGATCTCAGCAATTAGGTGACCGTCGGGGTCCCTGAGGACAACTCCGATCGCACCTTGAGCTGGATTGTCGGTAGTCCCGGTGCCGGAACCGTCTGCATTCAGTAGGTAGTTGCCCTGCGACGGCTCCGAATGGTCGCCTGTTTCGGGCACCGGCATGAAGCCAGGCTATCTCCTCGAGGAGGTCTGCAGATGCCCAGTGCTGCTTCGGCGATCGTCACCGCGACGGAACCGATTCGCGCCCCCCTCCGTGCTCGCGCAAGCAGAGGTGGGTGTCGCGCAGAATCGCAACCCGCCCCTCGTCGCCATCCTCGAGACCGGCGCCGTCATCGATCCGGCGATCGACAGGACCGTCAGCTCGGCAGACCTGCCATTACTCGGCGACGTGCACCAGCAGCGGCGTCCGGGACGACGTTCGAAGCCCCGCATTCATCTCCCGAGAGGCCTTATGGCTGAATCCGGCGGCGCCCTGCTCGTCGCCAGTTCCTGGGCTGACATACACGAGTTTGCGTAGGCAAGAGCGAGTGCCTCGAGGGCCCCCTCTGCGCCCTGCTCTCGGCGACAAGCGCGTCTCGGACGAAGCGGGCCGATCGCATTCGAGACTGGCCCGCGCTGAACCGGACGAGCGCTTGGCCGCGAATCCAATCACCGGCTTGCTGGTGGACGCAGTTCCCAGCACGGACGTTCCCGCCAGGCCCCGAGCCCACCGGAATAATCGCTCTCCGATCGCGATCCGAGACTTCCGCTTTCGCTGTCGCGACCGCCCGAGGGCAGACTTCCCCTATGCCCCGACAGCGGAAGCCGGATGAGACGCTAGTTCGGGCGGGACCTCCGCCCTTTCTTCCCTCAGCCGCGCCCAAAGTTCGGCTGCATCGCCCCGCGTGAGACCGGCGCCGACGGTCCTGCCCCGGCGACATCGTCAGCTCGTAGGCCGGACCAGAGATCAAGCCGCGGCGAGCGCGTCAGGGAGCTGCTGAGGCGAGAGGTGGACCAATCCTGGTGTGGGAATGGTGAGGGTCACCTCGCCCTCGTGCTCGAGCAACCAGCGCGCGCTGACGATCGTCACGCCGACTAGGTCGCCGCGAGCGTTGAAACGAAGTGCGTGACCCTCCGGGGAGGCATCGAAGTCGACGGCGGTCGACGGGTCGCCGTGATGGAGATAAAGCACGTCGCCGTCGGCGTCATAGCGGACGCGGTCGAACGTGATGCCTGCGATCTCGATGCTCATGGGTCTCGGCGGCGGCCGAATGCGGTCACGATCCAGCCGCGCTCCTGCTCATAGGCTACGACCACCTGCAGCCAACGGGAAGGGCCGGCGGCGCGGAGGAAGTGCCACCGCTCGTTCTCCCGACGGCCCAGTCGCACCACATCCGGCTCCGACACCGCTCGTATGACCTCGAGCTCGTGCGCCGCCAGCTCAGGGTGTCCCGTCCGTGGATCGATGATGTGCGCCCACCGCTCGATGGTGAGCTCGACCCGCCGGCCGCTCGGGTCGATCACCTCACCGGGCACGAATCCCAACCGGCCCGAATTCTCGATCTGGCTCGACCGTGTCCGCCCTCCAGTCCAGACATACACTCCACGCACTGGGTGCAGCCGTCCCAAGACGTCCGAAGTCGTCCACGGCTACGAGACCGTCAACGGCGGCCACGAGGACGGGGCTCAGCGGGAACTCGAACGCGGTTCTCGCGCGTTGAGACGAGGCCCGCCGTCCAGGCGGGATCAGGCGGAACGCGCGCCGCGGCGGGTGGTCCAGACTGCAGCGCGTCAAGCGACGTCCCGACGCTGACGCGCCCACGCCGAGGTCGCGCGCGGACACGAATGCGATGACCTCGCGTCCGGCTCGGTGGAGAGTCCCCGCGCGCGTCGACGGGGGCCGACTCGCGCCGGGACGTCTTCGGACGTCTTGGGAC
>CAXTTD010000081.1:2892-10876 GCA_964246945.1 uncultured Solirubrobacteraceae bacterium
GTGGTTGAACCGGGTGCCCAGGCCGCGTTTGCAGCGGCCCGCCCCGGCGGGGGCCGCGGCGCCCGCCGGGGCCGGGTGCGGCCGGGGCGGGCGGCCCACGTCTCGGGACGAGTGTCTGCTCAGCGGCCACTTTCGGCGACCCCCGCAGCGGGACTCGTCTCGACCCGGAACGCCTCGGCGACCAGCCGGGCGTCCTCATCACGCGGTGCATAGTGCAGGTAGCGCATCGTCGTCTGAATGTCCGCGTGCCCCATCCACTCCTGGACGCGGCGGATGTCAGCCTTGGCGATCATCCTCGTCCCGAAGGTGTGGCGCAGATCGTGAAATCGCAGCGGCCGCAGACCGGCCGCGGCCAGCGCGGCCTTGTAGCGCCGGCGCAGCGCCGATCCGTCCAGATGATCGCCGGCGGCGCCGGCGAACACGAGGTCATCGTCACCGGTCCAATGCTCGCGCTGGGCCAGCTGCGCGAGCACGGTCGCCACATCGGGTGCCAGGGGAACCGCGCGCACCTTGCCTGACTTGGGGGTGGTGAGGTGCCCGGCGTAGTAGCTCGCGCGAACCCGGACCGAGCTGCCGCCGAAGTCGACGTCGCGCCAGCGCAATGCGAGCAGCTCCCCCATCCGCAACCCCGTGAACGCCGCCGTGAGATAGATCGCGCCGTCAGCCTCCGACGCGGCGGCACGAACGAGCGCCCACACCTCCTCGGGCGAGAAGACCTGGAGATCGCCGCTGCGTTTCAGCGGCGGCTTCTCGACATCCCCCACCGGGTTGGACGGCAGCGACCAGACCTTGCGCGCCCGTTCGAAGATGCCGTGCATGAGCACGAGCGCCTTCGTGCGCGTGCTCGCCGCCTGCGTCATCGCCGCCTGCCACGACTCGATCGCCGCCGGGGTGATCGACTCAAGGCGCATCTCGCCGAAGCGCGGCAGAAGCTCCGAACCGACGATCGACCGGTAGCCGGCGACCGTCGAGGGCTTGCGGTCACGGTCGTGCTCGATGTAGCGCAGCCACTCGGCCGCGGCGTCCGCGAACGTGGCGCCCGTCTGGACCATTCCGGGCAGCGACCCGCGACGTGCCTGCTCGAGCGTCGACCCCAGCCAGTCCTCCGCCGTCCGTTTCGTGAAATGGCCGCCGGCCGGCCGGCCCCGCCCGGTCCACGCCGGACCGAGTTTCTTCTGCACCTGACGCCCGTCTGGCAGCCGGTATTTGGCGTACCAGACCGGTCCGCGCACCCGTTCGACGCGAGACGTGACCCGTCGGTCGAACCACCGGATCCGTTCCCATGTCCTGAACCTACGCCCTTCTCGGGACATACTGGGGACACGCTTGGTGTTTAGGCCCCAACCTCGGAAGCCAGCAACATTTGATTTAGAGGGACTTCTCAGAGCCGACGCCCGGAATCGAACCGGGGACCCCTTCATTACGAGTGAAGTGCTCTACCAGCTGAGCTACGTCGGCGCCCGGGCTGAGGCTACCGCAGCCTTTCCGGCCCGGCGGGGGCCGCGGCGGACAGATGCTCAGGGCGCCGGCCCCTCCGGGGTCCAGCCGTCGGCGAGCAGCGCGAAGACGGCGTCGACGGCGTCGGCGCGGTCGGCCGCGTCGCGTACCAGAGAGGGAATCTGCACCACGTAGCGCGTCCAGGCGCGGACCCGGATATCGCCGGCGTCGTGGCCGGTCTCACGCTCGATCGCAAGCGCCAGGGCGAGGGCGTGGCGCGACCACATCCGGTCGGAGAAGGCGGTGAGCGCGGGAGTGGCACGCACCAGCGCGACGAACTCGGCGGAGCCGGCAACGAGCTCCGGGGAGTCGACGAAGAGAACGCGCAGCGCCTGGGCGATCAAGACCCCGGGCGGGCGAGCGCTCACCGCCTCGACCAGGCCCGCCTCGAGCGCCGGATCACGGGCGAAGGCGATCGCCTCCTTGCTCGGGAAGTGGGCGAACACCGTCGAGACCGCGACGTCCGCCGCCTCCGCGATCTCCGCGATCGTCACCGCGTCGTACCCGTGCTCGAAAAACATGGCGAGCCCCCGGTCGGCGATCACCTGCCGTGTCGCGAGCTTCTTGCGTTCGCGTCGACCCGGCGCGACGGCGCCTGCGGAGGTCGTCGCGGTACAGGGACTTGGCACATCGGCGTCGGCCACGCGCCTCACATTAGGACACGATACAAGTTACTACTCGGTATGAACTCCGAGTGACTACACTCAAGTCGGCAGTTCGACCTCAGGACGCGAGAGAGCCCGCCATGACACACCGCGAGACCTCCCCCATCCCCCTCCAGGTCGATACCCAGGGACTCGGGCCGCCGGTACTGCTGCTCCATGGCGGCGGCGGACCCAGGACCGTGGCCCCGCTCGTCGCGCTGCTCGCGCCGCAGGCGCGCGTGTTCACGCCAACCCTCCCAGGCTGGCAGGGCACCGAGCGCCCCGAATCGCTCGCCTCGATCGGCGACTACGCCGACGCGTTGCTCACCTACCTGCGCGACGCCGGGCTGCGCAACGTTGCCGTGATCGGCTCCTCGTTCGGCGGCTGGATCGGCTCCGAGATGGCCGTCCGCGACGGCCAGGACGGCACGGGCACCATTGGTCGCCTCGTGCTGCTCGACGCCGTCGGGATCGAGGTCCCAGGCGAGCCGGTCGTCGACTTCTTCTCCCTCGACCCGCGCGGCGTGGCCGAGCACGCGTTCCACGACTCCGAGCGCTTCTACGTCGACCCCGCCTCGGTCCCGCCCGAGCAGGCGGCGACCCAGAGGGCGAACCTGGAGACGATGGCGGCCGTCGCTGGGCAGATGGTCGACCCGGAGCTTCGCGACAAGCTCGCGCAGGTGTCGATCCCGGTGCTCGCGATCTACGGCGAGAGTGACCGGATCGTCACCCCGGCCTACGGCCGCGCCTACGCCGAATCGTTCGCGAACGGTCGCTTCGCGCTCGTGCCCGAGGCCGGCCATCTCCCCCAGCTCGAGCAGCCCGAGACGACCTTCGAACTCCTCACCGCCTTCCTCGAGCCGTGACACGGGGCCGTGCCAGGCGGTGGGGGCGCGATCGCTCAGAACGGCCCGTCGGGCTGGGCGGTCGCGCCCGTGCGGGCTCGGCAGGCCGGGCCGCGCCTGGCCCCCCGGTCATGGTGGCGCCAGCGGCCGCCGATCTTCAGGTAGCGCGGTGAGAAGCCCTCGCGACGGAACCCGGCCCCGCGCGCGAGCGCGCGCGAGACGGCGTTGCCGGGCTGGATGTTCGCCTCGATGCGGTGCAGCTCGAGCGCGGTGAACGAGTGGCGCAGGACGAGCTCGATGCCCTCGCGCATGAGCCCCTGGCCGGCGAACGGTGCCCCCACCGCGTAGCCGAGGTACGCGCTCTGCAGGCGGCGGCGGACGATCTGGGAGAGGTTGAAGAAGCCGACGATCGCGCCGTCGCCGGCGCGACACAGGAGCATCGCCTCGAAGTCGGCGCGGCGGGTGTCAGCGAGATAGGCCGCGAAGCGCTCGTCGTCGGTCGGCGCGGTCGCCCATGGGCTGTGGAACTCGCGACTGGCCCGCATGAGTTCGGTGAACTCCTCGCGGTCCTCGCGCACGGGCGCGCGCAGAAAGACGCGCGAGTCGCCGGCGCTCACCGCCCGAGCACCGTCTGCAGGCGGTAACCGAGCGCCTCGCAGGCGAGTTCCTCGGAGACGTTGAGCTCCAGGCGCCGGCGCGTCTCCTCGACGAGCTCGACCGCCTCGCGCACCCGCGCGGGCGCGCGCGCGCCCGACTCGCGGTCCTCGGCCCGCGCGTCGCCGCGGTCGACGTGGCGGCCGGGGTCGGGAGCGGCAAGGGCGAGCGCGGCAAGGTCGCCGAACCACAGCGAGACCAGCTGCAGCGCGAGGTCGAGCGCTCCCGTCTGGACCCGCCGGCGGGAGCGACGGATGCGCTCGTTCCACTCGGTCTCCACGCGCTTTCGCTCCTTGCGGGGCAACAGCTCGAGCTCGGCCGCCCGCTCGGCCTCGAGCGAGGCGACGAGCACCTCCCCCCGGGCGCGTACTGCGGCGAGCACCGCGCTCCACGGGCGCTGAGCCGCCATCGTGGCGGCGAGAGCGGCGCGGGCGTAGCGCTCCGCGGCGTCCCGCAGCGCCCGTCCCTCGGCGCAGGCGAGCTCCGCGGCGCGGTCGGCGTCCTGCAGGGACAGGCGCACGCACGCGAGCGCCTCCGTCTCCCCCGCGCCGAGCGCGCGCACCGCGGCAACCGCCTCGGTCTCGCTCGGCGCCTCGAAGCGGACGGTCTGACAGCGCGACCGGATCGTCGGCAGGATCTCCCCGAGGCGGTCGGTGAGCAGGATGATGTGCACATAGGCCGCGGGCTCCTCGAGCGTCTTCAGCATCCGGTTGGCCGCCTCGTCGCCGAGCTCGTCGGCGCGCTCGATCACGAACACGCGCCGGGTGGCCTCGAACGGCGTCCGCGCGGCGGCCGCGATCACCGGCTCGTCGATGTCGGCGACGAGCATCTCGTGAGCGCCGCTCGGCACCACCCAGGTGAGGTCGGGATGGGTGCCGTGGGCGACCCGGGCCCGCGCCCCGGGGACATCGGGTGCGCCCTCGCTCAGCAGCTCGGCGGCGAGCGCGCGGGCGGCCGCCCGCTTGCCGGCGCCGCCCGGACCGTGGAACAGGTACGCGTGCGAGGGATGGGGCGGCTGGGCGAGAGCGGGACCGAGCACGGCGCGGGCATGCGGGTGACGGTCGAGCTCGGCGAGCACGCGTCGATCCTAGCCCTCGAATACGCTCGCGCCCACGCCATGAGCGACGGCACGCTGATCACCCTCGAGGGCATCGACGGGGCGGGGAAGACGACCCTCGCACACGGTCTGCGTGAGGCTCTGCGGGGCCGTGGGATCGAGGTCGAGCTGCTGCGCGAGCCGGGTGGCGTGGCGGCCGCCGAGGCGATCCGCGAGCTCGTCACCGACCCCGCCCGGCAGCTCGATGCGCGCGCCGAGGCGCTGCTGTACGCCGCCGCCCGGGCCCAGCTCGTCGATGAGCTGCTGCGCCCGCGGCTGCGCGCCGGCGCGGTCGTCTTGCTCGACCGTTTCGTCGACTCCTCGCTCGTCTACCAGGGCGTCGGGCGGGGGCTCGGCGTCGCCGAGGTGGCGGCGGTGAACCGGTTCGCGACCGGCGGACTCACCCCCGACCGCACGCTGCTGCTGGCGCTCGATCCGGGGCTCGCCCGGTCGCGCTCGCGCGGGCGCAATGAGGTCCCCGACCGCCTGGAGCGCGAGGACGACCCGTTCTTCGCGCGCCTCTCCGACGGCTACGCAGCGCTCGCCGCGGCCAAGCCCGAGCGCATCCGCGTCATCGACGCGGCGCAGGATCCGGACGCGATCCTCGTCGACGCACTGGCCGCGCTTCAGGACTTAATCGATCGAATCAGTTAAGCATCTGCGTATCCGTCGGGATGGGCGTCGGCGAACGCCCACGCGTCCGCGACCATCCGCGTGAGGTCGTGGCGGGGCTCCCAGCCGAGCTCGGCGTGGATCCGCTCCGCGGCGGCGACCAGGCGCGGCGGGTCGCCCGGCCGGCGGGGACGCTCGACGGTCGGGATCTCGGCGCCGGTCACCGCGCGAGCCGTCTCGATCACCTCTCGCACCGAGAATCCGTTGCCGGTGCCGAGGTTGAAGATCGCGTGGGTCGAGGCGGCGGTCGCGTCGAGTGCGAGCAGGTGGGCGTCGGCGAGATCCTCGATGTGGATGTAGTCGCGGATCGCGGTCCCGTCGGGGGTCGGGTAGTCGGTCCCGAACACCTCGACCTGCGGGTTGCGGCCCTGGGCGGTGCGCAGGATGTTCGGGATGAGGTGGGTCTCGGGCTCGTGGTCCTCGCCGGCGCCCTCGCTCGCGCCGGCGACGTTGAAGTAGCGCAGGCTCACCGCCCCGAGCCCGTGGGCGGCGCAGAAGTCGCCGATCATGCCGTCGACGGCGAGCTTCGAGGCGCCGTAGGCGTTCTGCGGTCGCGGCGGGGCGTCCTCGCGGATGGGGACCTCGTCGGGCTGGCCGTAGACCGCGCAGGTCGAGGAGAAGACGAGCCGCGGCACGGACGCCTCGCGCATCGCCTCCAGCAGGTTGAGGGTGCCCTGCACGTTCGTGCGGTAGTAGCGCTCGGGGTGGCTCACCGACTCGGCGACGAGCGCGAGCGCCGCGAAGTGCAGCACGCCGTCAAAGCCCTCGCCGAGCGCCTCGCGGGTGGCCGCCCGATCGCGCAGGTCGACCTCCACGAAGCGGGCGTCGGGCGCGAGCGCCGCCCGGTGGCCGCGCTCGAGGTTGTCGAGGACGACCACCGCATGGCCGGCCGCGAGCAGCCGGCGGGAAACAATCGATCCGATGTAGCCGGCGCCGCCGGTGACGAGCAGCTTCATTCTCTCGCGCGCACTTTCGTTCGGTGGTGGGTCCGCGAATGGCAGTCACCAATTATCGGACCTAGAATGCCGGACGCCGTGAACGACGCCTGGCAAGTCGCGAGCATCGAGAGCTGCGAGCAGATCCCCGCGAGTCCGACCATGGACCTCGTGCGGGTCTCCGCGACGAGCTCGGTCGCCGCCACCCCCGAGGAGGCCGCTCCGGTGCTCGTCCTCGACGACGGCTACACGGTGACGCGATTCACCGCGATGCCGGCACCGCCCGATGACGACGGGTGGCTGCGCTGCGCATTCGCGGTGCCCGACGGGCTCGCGACGCTCGAGACCGCCTACGGACTTGAGCTTGACGGGGGGCTGCTCATCGCGCTCCCCCACCCCGGACCGGCCGTCGCCCCCGCGGGGTCCGCCATGCCGCTCAACGGCGGGGAGCCGCTCGATGACCTCGCGCCCGGGGCGTTGGATGCGCCCGAGGCCTTCGCGGTGGGGGCGCCCGACGCGGTGGCGCCCGATGAAGGGCCCGACGCCGAGTCGCCCGCGGGGTTCGCCCGAGCGCCCGACGGCCTCGACCTCGGGCTGCTGCTCGCGGCCGCCGAAGCCACGGCGGAGCTGCAGGCGGTGCGCGAGCTCCACGCGCTCGAGCCGGGTCCGAGCCGGGCGGTCTCGACCTTCGACCCCGGCGGCGCGGACGCGCGGGCCGCCGAGCTCGAGGTGTGGAGCGGAGAGCTCGAACGGCGCCTCGCCGAGGCCACCACGGAGCTCGACGAGGTCCGGGCGGCCGCGACACGCGATGCCCTGGAGCTGCGGGCGCTGCGCACCGAGCTCGCCTCCCATCGCGAGCTCGAGAGCACCTCCGCGCCCCGCGAGCTGGCCCCGAGTGAGCGTGACGCGGTCGGGGCGGCCGCGCTCGCCGACGCCCACCGGAGGGCCCGGAGCGACCTCGCTGACCACGGCGCCTGAGTCACCGCGACCGGCCGGGCGCGCCGCTTGACAGCCGGAAAATCCCGCTGGTAGCGCAGTAAAATAGGAGTCGCTGAGTCGGCCCTCGCAAATAGCGGCAGGCGAGGAACTTTCCGTCCGAGGTGTGGTGCACCATCTTCCGCCCCCACTCGGCCACGACGGCGCCGGGTGCCACGTCAGAGGCAGCGGACACCGAGAGGAGCAGTACACGATGGCGACGTCATCCAACACGCAACTTCGAGACAGCGACCGAAGCGGCGAGGGACTCTCGATCCGCCGGTACTTCACGACGGCCGGAACCCACCCGTTCGACGCGGTGCAGTGGGAGATCCGCGATGCGCGGATCGGTCACGGCGACCGGGTCTCCTTCGAGCAGGCCGACGTCGAGTTCCCGGCCGCCTGGTCGCAGAACGCGACCAACATCGTCGCCCAGAAGTACTTCCGCGGCCAGCTCGGCTCGCCCGCGCGCGAGCACTCGGTGAAGCAGATGATCGGGCGCGTGGCGGGCACCATCGCCGGCTGGGGACACGAGCGCGGCTACTTCGCCAGCGACGAGGACGCGACCGTCTTCGAGGCGGAGCTCACCCACATCCTGCTGCACCAGATGGCCGCCTTCAACTCGCCGGTGTGGTTCAACGTCGGCTTCGAGGAAAGCCCGCAGTG
>CAXTTD010000082.1:0-3181 GCA_964246945.1 uncultured Solirubrobacteraceae bacterium
GTGGGCGGCGCTGCCGGCGCGTCGGTCCCCGCCCCCGGCATCGGTGCGGTGCTCGCCTCCTCCCGCCGCGGCCTCGCCGCCCGCGGCGCGATCGCCGGACTGCCTGGCGGGCTCGGCTTCCTCACCCTCGCCGACGCGCCGTGGGCCCACATTGTCGGCGTGGTGAGCCTGCTCGCCTGCGCGGTGTGCGCGCTGCTCGCCGTCGGTCCCGCGGAGCTCGCCGCCGAGGACTCCCCGGGCGGCTGAGCGACCTCGTCCCGTTCAGAAGCGCCGCGCGAGATCGGCGACGACGTTCGAGATGTCCTTGCCGCCATGGGCCAGTCGCTGGCGCGCCGCGCCCCCCTGCGCGGCGAGATCCCTCACTGCCTCCAGCTCATCGACGCAGCCCAGCTGCTCGGCGTGGGGTCTCGCGGCGTCCAGTACGTCCGCGAGCAGCACCCGTGCCTCGATACAGGTGGCGTTGGCGGGATCGAGCAGGCGGGCGTCCATCCCGTCGCGCGCGGCGATGAAGCGGTTCTCGGTGAGGATCTCGAGCTCGCCGGCGACGGGGTCGCGGTGGAACCCCTCCTCGAGCTCCAGGTGGGCGATCGACTGCGCGAGGGCGGCGAGCGAGGTGGTCGCGGCTGCGGTGCTCTGAACGTCCATGATCCGGATCTCGACGGTCCCGAACTTCGGCTGCGGCCGGATGTCCCACCACAGGTAGGTCGGCTCGGGGAACGCCCCGCAGCCCAGGAGCCGGTCCACGACCGAGACCCAGCGCTCGTAGCCGTCGAACGCCTGCGGCATCCCCACCCGCGGGAAGGCCTGGAAGATGGGTGTGCGCACGGACGCCATGCCGGTATCGCGTCCCTGCCAGTACGGCGAGTTCGCCGACAGCGCGAGCAGCAGCGGCAGATGCACCCGCAGCCGGTTGTACAGCGTCATGGCTCGCTCCGGTTCACTGACACCGATGTGGACGTGCAGCCCGAACGTCGGTTCGCGGCGCGCGAGCTCGCGCATCGAGTCGTAGACCGCCTGGTGGCGGTCCCCGTCGGAGATCTCCGTCTGCTGCCAGGTGGTGCTCGGGTGCGTTCCGGCCGCCGCGGCACGAAGGTTCATACTCTCGAGCTGGCGAGCGAGCGCCCGTCGCAGCTCATGCGCCTGAGCCCCCGCCTGGACCGAGCCCGGGTGGGGATCGGTCGCGAGCTCGACCACCGCATCCTGGGTCTCGTCGTCGAGCCGGCGTGACAACCCCCCGGAGGCCGCGCCGAGCACCTCGCCCACCCGGGTCGCCAGCCCCCAGTCGGCGCGGGGGTCGAGCAGCATCACCTCCTCCTCGAGCCCGACGGAGTAGTCCTCGCTCGCCTGCCACGCCCACCACTGGCTCATCGCCTGATGGCTCTCCTGAGTCCGGGAATCACCTCACCGCAAGCCAAGCACGCCCATGCCGCGGGGGCGTGGGCCGTATGGCCAAAGGCGAGTGGGTGAGCGAAGCCTCACGGGCGGCTCACGGGGTGACGAAGTCAAGACGCCGGCTCAGCGGTACTCGTCGGGATCCTCGGCGACGGGATCGGCCGGCTCGTCGCCGGGTGCCTGAGCCTCAAGCTCGGCCCGGGCGGCGTCCAGGGCCTTGCGGTCCGCCGCGCCGAACTCGGGAATCTGGGGGTCGATCTCGCGGAGCGTGCCCGCCAGGGCCGAGGCCGCGGCGAGCCGCGCGAACCACTTGTGGTCGGCGGGAATGACGTACCACGGCGCCCACTCCGTGTTCGTGTGGGAGAGCATCTCGGAGAACGCGTCCTGGTAGGCGTCCCAGTGCGCACGCTCGTCGATGTCGCTGGCCGAGAACTTCCAGTGCTTCTCGGGCAGGTCACAGCGTCGCAGGAAGCGGACCCGCTGCTCCTCCTTGGAGATGTTCAGCAGCAGCTTGACGACGTGCACGCCGCGGTCCACGAGATTGTGCTCCCACGCGTTGATCTCACGAAAGCGCCGCGCCCATACGTCGCCGCTCGTGACCGCGCCGCGTTCGGCCGCGAGCAGCTCGGGGTGGACGCGGACGACGAGCACCTCCTCATAGTGTGAACGGTTGAACACCGCGATCTGGCCCGCTCCGGGGAGCTGCTGCTCGTAGCGCCAGAGGAACTCGTGCTCGAGCTCCTCGGCCGTCGGCTGCTTGAAGCTGTGGACCGCGACGCCGGCGGGGTTGACGCCGCTGAAGACGTGCCGGATTGTCCCGTCCTTGCCACCGGCGTCGAGCGCCTGGACGACGAGCAGCACCCCGTGGCGCTCCTCGGCGGCGAGCTTGCGCTGGTATTCGCTGATCATCTTGACCGCCGTCTTGAGCAGCTTCTTGCCCTGCCGCTTGCTCGCGATCTCGCCGGTCCCGGAGGGATCGAAATCATCCGGGAGGCTTGCGTCGGTCCCCGCCCCGAGGCGCAGGGGCTCCGCCACCCTCAGGATCAATTCGCGTCGGTCATGTGTCATGGGGGTTCCTACGGTAGGCGTGGGTTGGCGCGCGGCGGCGGCTCCGGGCGGTGTCGGGGAGAATCCTCGCCAATGATCACGGTCGTCCTCAGCTTTGACAACCTCGGTGAGGCGACCGCAATCGAGCGCGGCACCTGGAGCGGAGCGGTGCCGCTCGGCGCCGACCCGTCGGTGACCGTCGCCCTGCCGCGTCTGCTCGACGAGCTCGACGCGCACGGTCTGCGCGCGAGCTTCTGCGTCGAGGCGATCAACTGCGAGCTCAACCCCAGCGCCGTGCGGCAGATCGCCACCCGCGGGCACGAGCTCGTCGCCCACGGGTGGCGCCACGAGGACTGGGCCGACGTGGGTCCCGTGCGTGAGGCCGCGCTGCTGCGGCGCTCGCGCGCCGCGTTCGACAAGCTGGCCGTCCCGGTCGTCGGTTTCCGGCCACCGGGTGGCGCGCTCACCCCGGCCGACCCCGGGCTTATGTACGAGCACGGATTTCGCTGGTGCTCGCCGGCGCGCGAGGCGCTGCCCGGACGCGCGACCCCGGCCGCCTCGCCGGACGAGCGAACTCCGCTCGCCTGGGTCCCGTTCGACTGGGAGCTCGTCGATGCCTACTGGCTGATGGAGCGCTTCGCCGATCTGCGCGCGCGCCGAGGCGTCCCCCGCCGGCCGGCGGCTGCTCCTGACGTGGCGGGGGGGGGGGGGCGGGGGGGGGGGGGGGGGGGGGGGGGGCGGG
>CAXTTD010000082.1:3191-10861 GCA_964246945.1 uncultured Solirubrobacteraceae bacterium
GGAGGCCGCGCTGCGCCTTTCTGCGCGCGCGCCGCGGCGGCCCCGCCCGGCGGGGGGCTGCTCCCGCCGGGGCGCGCCGGCGCGCCGGCGCGCTGCTGAGCGACGAGTTACCGGAGCCGCGGGTGCTCGTGATGCACCCGCTCCTCATGCTCGAGGACGCGTGGTGGACGCGGGCGCGAGAGCTGCTGGCCTCGATCGCGACGCTCGCCGCCCGCGGCCGGGTGCGGTGCCTCACCGGCGGAGAGGCCGCCGCTCGGGAGCCGGCCGCCGGTCGATGAGCACGCCGCCGAACAATCCGCATCTCACCGCGCCGATCGTCCGCTTCGGTGAGAATCCGGGTGACGCCCGCCGGGTCGCGGTGCTCGTTCACGGACGTGACCAGGACGAGACGCTGATGCTCGACGTCGCCGCGCGCCTGGAGCTCCCCGACGTCGCCTACCTGCTGCCGATCGCCGCGGGGCGCAGCTGGTATCCGGGGCGCTACTTCGACCCGCGCGCGACGCTCGAGCCCCATCTCGGATGGTCGCTCGAGGCGCTCGACCGGGCGGTGAGTGCGGCGGGAGTGGCCGATGAGCGCATCGTTCTCGGTGGGTTCTCCCAGGGCGCGTGCCTCGTCGCCGAGTACACCGCCCGGGCGCCGCGCGCGTTCGCCGGCGTCGCCGTGCTCACGGGATCTCTGCTCGGCGGCACGGACGAGCGAGTGGCGCCACGGGTGAGGGCCGGGTTGCGGATGGCCTTTGCCTCCTCGCGCCACGACGAGTGGATCTCGCTCACTGATGCGCGTGACACGGCCGAGCGGTTTCGGCGCGCGGGCGCGGAGACAAGCTTCGCCGAGCTCGAGGACCGTGTCCACCACGTGAGCGATCGCGCGCTCGCCGCGCTGCGGCGGCTGCTCGTGGCGTAGCGGCCTATCCGACGACGGTCTCGACCGTGTCGATCGCCTCGAGCTGGTCGAGTTCGCTGCGGCGGTGCTCCCAGTGGGGCGGGATGCACATGTGGGTGCCGAGCTCGTCGGCGGACTCGTCGATGAAGAAGCCGTCCGCGGCGGAGTAGCAGAGCTCCATGAGCAGCCCACTCGGGGTGCGGCAGTACATCGAGTAGAAGTAGCCCCGGTCCTTCTTCTCGGAGATGTCGGTGAAGCCGAGGCCAACGAGCCAGTCCTTGAGCTCTTGCTGGTTCTCGCTGGTGGCGGTGTCGAACGCGTGATGGTGGATCGTGCCCTCACCGAAGTGCCAGGTTCCCTGCTCGAGCTGCGGCTCCTCGACGAACTCGAGCATGCGACCGTGACTGCCCTCGGTACCGACGCGGTACTGGTGGTGGGCGCCATCGGAGGCGAGGCGCTCGCCGCGGACGCCCTCGGTGAGGAAGAAGTCCATCTCCCCCATTGCCCGCACCGAGGTCGTCGTGCCGTACGCCCCGCGGATCCCGTGCTCGGCCGGCACTCCGCCGTCCTCGTAGGGCGCGCGACCGTCGTTGCGCACATCGCCGACGAGCGCGTACGGGATCCCGCACGGATGAGCGAACTGCAGCCGCTCGGTGCCGAACCGCTCGACATGCTCGGTCGCGAGACCGTGCGCGGAGAGCCGATCGCTCCACCAGCCCAGCGACTGCGCGGGGACGGCGAGGTTGATCTGCTTGGCCTGGTTGGTGCCGCGCGCGCCCATCCACTCCGCCTGCCGGTAGGGGAAGGAGGTGAGCAGCGTCGAGACCTCGCCGAGACGGTTGCCGTAGTACAGGTGGTAGATCGGGATCTCGCCGTCGAATAAGACGGTCTTCTTCACCGACCGCAGGCCGAGCACCCGCACGTGGAAGTCATAGTCCTCCTGAGCCGGTCCCACGCACATCGTCAGGTGGTGCGTTCCGCCGATCGTTCCCGTCCTGGCCACCGTCTCCTCCTCCCACCGAGGCCGTTCGCGACCCCGGTCGTCTCTCGCCGGATCTCGCAACACTACGCCACGTGAGGTGAAGGGCGAGGCTCGTGAGCCGCGGTCCGTCCCGGCGAATCGCGTCGCCGGGCGCGAGAATGCAAGACGATATGGACAGGCGCGATCTCGACTCCCGGCTCATGCAGGTCGCAGCGCGAGTGCTCGAGTTCGGTCCGGACCCCGCACCGGCCCTACCGCAAGGGGCGCGGCTGGTCGACAGCTGGCAGAACGCACGCTACGGCGGCGTGCTGTTCTGGATCGACATTTCGCTGTACGACCTCCGCGGCCGGGGCACCGCGGTGCTCCACGACGCCCTGCTGCGGCACGATGGTCAGCACTGGCGCCCGATGGCCGCCGGTCGCTCAGAGACCCGAACCGCTGAGGAGGTCGCCGCCGAAAAGGGGCCGGGCCTGCACAAGCTCGGTGCACTTTCCCTCGACCCCGTACGCCAGGTGCTCGCCTACGCGAGCCCCCAGGTCGTCTCGATCGAGCTGCGAAGTGACTGCGGCAGCGAGTCGCGGCGCCCGGGCCTCGACGGGCTCTGCGTGATGGGCGTCCATCACCGCTCCCCGATCGTCCGCGCTCACGCCCTCGACCACGCCGGCCGGCCGATCGCGGGCGAGCCGTTTGTTGTCTGAGCTGTCCTTCCAGCCCGCGCGCGGGGTTCCCACCATCCTCACCGCCTGACGATGCGTCAGCCCCGGGCCGGCAGCTGATCGGCGGGCAGCGCGGGGATCGGCCATGCGGGGTCGGGCGTGAAACGCTCCCAGCCGTCGCAGAACGGCGGTCCCCACGAATCGATCACGACTTCCAGCTCGGTGGCGACGCCGAGGATCCAGTCGATCTCCTGTTGGCTGTACCAGCCGGTACGGAGCCCGAGCTCGAGTTCGTCCTCATCCTTGCGTCTCCGGCGACCGTAGGGCGTGATCACGATGTCGAGGGTGTAATCGCGGGTAAGGACCATGTTCCTCGCCCGGCGATGGAGAGCCTCGATGTTTCCGTACCAGCCGCGGAACTCGTGGGTCTCGCAGTCCCAGAAGACCCACGCCGACCACGGCTTGCCCGCGGGAGCGATGCGCAGGGGACGTCGTTACCCGTCCAGGTCGTCCGGAACGGAACCCGTTCACCGGTGAACGTCTCGGCCTTCACCGCACGCATGTCCCGCCCATCCGCCCGCCGGTTCTGCAGGATCTCCGTTCCCGCCGGTAACCAGGCGACCAGACCGTCCGCATCGTCACGCACCACGGTCATCGGGTCGATGTACGGGAGCCCGCGCGGCGACTTGTACTGCCACAGGATCTGGGTGCCGGGGGTCCAGAGCCGCGACGACGTCACCACGGCGTGAGGGTAACGAGCCTGTTCAGCACCGACAGGAGACGCTTGGAAATAAGGATGGAGCTGACGAGTGGCTACGGCGTCCGCCCGCTCCGATCGTGTTGGTGGTCCGTGGGGGTACGCGAGCCGGGCCGGGGACGCGCTCGGGGTCGCCGCCGCCGGGGCGGGGGGGGGTTGTGGCGCGGGGGCGCTCGGGAAGAGCGCTCGCGGGGGGACGCTTGGGCGCGGGCCAGCGCCCCACCCCCCAACGTCGAATTTGCGCCACGCAATCTGCTGGCACCATTGCGTGTCACGGAAACCGCGGTATCCGCGGCCCTTGCGCCACCCGTCACCTCGGCCGGGATGCGTGGCACAAAATTCACGATCGAGCGCCGGCCTGAAGCCACGCTCCGGACACGGCGGGCCAGGCAGCCGTGGCGCCCCGCGCGTTGAGCGCCGTGTGAGTCCAGCATGCCACGAGGTCCTCGCGCCGTTGACACCCGGCATGCGCTGAACAGCGCGAGGGGATGCGGGGTGTCGAGCTCGGCGCGTGGGTGCGTGTCCAACACGGATCGCACCTTCCTGGGCAGCCGGACCCGCCCGCCGGGAACGGTCCGGAGTGGCTGCGGGCGGCACGCCAGCGCGCACTGGATCTTCGTGCGTGCGTGACTTAATGGACGGTTTCGCAATCACGCGGCGCTTGGTGGCGTCTGAACGCGCCTGACGAGCGGCCGCGCACCCGCCGGACCACCAGTACGACTCGGTGCGCCGCCGCCCGTCATCCACGCCCAGCCACTCACCAATGATCCACGTACTCGCGAAACCGACCACTAAGCAGTTCGCGGGACGGGGTCAGCGCTCGGCGGCAACTCGGTTCAGGAAGGTCACCAGATGGTTGAAGAACACGTTGTGGGGATAGGCGCCGGCGGGGTCGTTGTGGGCGTAGGTGCTCTGCCGGTTGAGCAGGGTGAGGTTGCGCATCGGGATGTGGGACTGCTTGGCCAGCGCGACCGTCGCCGCCGGGACCGCAGGTCCGCCCAGCGCCGCTCCGAAGGCGTACATCAGCAGGTCGTGCGGGAGCTTGCGGCCCATGGTCGCGTGCATGTCGAGCACCTTCTGGGCGGGATTGGCGACGCCGTTGTCGACGGCGGCGGTGTCGTCGGTGAGTCGCTGCGGGAAGTACCACTCGACGCCGTCGACGCCCTGCAGGCCGTAGCCTGAGAACATCGTCGCAAAGCGCCGGATCGGCGTCAGCGCGCCGGCACTGTTCCAGCCGTGGTAGCCGTTGATCGTCGTGGCCGAGATACCCGCGCCGAGATGTCCTTGAGCGGCCGCGAGGCTGCTCGGCGAGGTGCCGACGTTGAGCGCAAAGCCGTATTGGGCGAGGTTGGTCACCGGCACCGAGGGCTTCAGATCCGCGGGCAGCGCCGGGAACGCCTGCCCCAATGAGGGCGTGTTCGGCGAGGTGATCGCACCGAGCGCCCCGGTGGTCTCGAACAGTCCGGCGTACGGGGCGGCAATTCCCCCGAACGACAGCCAGGGTGTCTGCGAGGCCGCGTCGAGCTGACCGAGCGCCGTACGGGCGGCGTTCGCGGTCTCGGCGGACCCGATGCTTGCACCGTCGTCGTAGACGAGGCCCGCGAGCTGGTCGGCCCCCGCCTGGCCGCCGAAGTCCCAGGTGGCGTACGCGGTGACCACCGAGCCGCCGAGCGAGTGGCCGCCGAGCACGACCTTGCCGCCCAGGGCCGCGGCCTTCTCGATCACGGTGTGCAGATCCTCGACGGCGACGTTCATGCCCCACTGCTTGGCGAATGCGTCGGCGGTCGGCGCCAGCGGCTGATAGTGATGGGTGATCGACGAGTCCGACAGGTAGCCCAGGTAGTAGTCGAAGACCTGGGCAGCGGTCGCCTTGCCGGCCTTGCCGGCGTTGAGCATCGACTGGTCTTCGAGGAGGTTCTCGCGCCGCTCCACCGACCACACCTGCCACCCCTTCTCCCGGGAGACCAGCCACCGGGCCAACGGGACGAAGTAGGCGCTGCCGGCCGAGGTCCCGGGCTCGAGCACGAGCACGTTCTTGGCCCGTGGGGAGCCGATCTTGATCACCCCGACCTTGTCGTACCTCCGCGGCGTTCCCGGCGCCCGATAACTCGACATCCACGTCACGCTGGACCGTGCCAGCGCGGGGGCCGGCGCGGCGAGTCCGGCCAGGCAGACCACGATGATCAACGGCGTGCACCGGCCGCGCAACCTCAGACGCATCTTCTCGATCTCCCTCGTCGAACCACGAACCGCCGGCATCTTACATCTCGGCGAGCTGACTCGGCGCCCTCGCTCAGGTGAGCCGGGCGGCGAACGCGGCGCGGACCTCGGCGCCGGCGCGGTCGGCGGCCGCGGAGAGCTCAACCATCCCCAGCCACCCGTGCACGAGACCCTCGCCGCGCACGAGCGTCACCGGCACACCGGCCTCCTGGAGCCGCGCCGCGTACTCGGTGCCCTCGTCGCGCAGCGGATCGAACTCACCGACCGCGAGCACCGCGGGCGGTAGCCCGGCGAGATCGGGCGCAGCGAGCGGAGCGAGATAGGGGTCGGCGAGGGGATCCCCGGTGAGCGCGCCGCCGGACAGGTAGTGGCGGAAGAACCACTCCATGTCGGTCCGCTCCAGGAAATAGCCCTCGGCGTTCTCAGACACCGACGGGCGACTCATCGACGGGTCGACCGCCGGGTAGACGAGGAGCTGCGCGACGAGCGCGGGCGCGTCCGGCTCGTCCCGGGCGCGCAGCGCTGCGCCGGCGGCGAGGCCCCCACCGGCGCTGTCCCCGGCGACCGCGAGCCGGTGGCGTGGCCACTTCTGCGCCGCCCAGCGCAGCGCCGCCATCGCGTCGTCGAGCGGCGCGGGATACGGCGCCTCGGGCGCGAGCCGGTAGTCGATGGAGGCGACGGTCGCCCGGGTGCCGTTGGCAAGCGCCCGGCACACCGGGTCGTGGGTGTCGAGGTCGCCGATCACCCAGCCGCCGCCGTGCAGGTACACGACGAGCGCGTCGATCGCGCCCTCGGGTACGTACACGCGGGCGGTGAGCGGCCCCCCGGGACCCTCGAACGTGGTGTCGCCGACCGCGTCGACCGGCTCGGGCACGTACCCCTCGCCGCGACGGATGAGCGACAGCTCACGGTAGCTCGAGCGTGCCGTCCCCACCGCGCCGCCGGTGAGCGGCAGCCACCCACCCGCCGTGGTGCGCTCGAGCGCCAGAGCGATATCGGGGTCGAGCGGCACGCCCCCATCATCTCACGGCAGCGCGGTTCAGCGCACGAGGCCGAGCCGCTGGGCGCGCTGCACCGCCTCGGTGCGGTTGCGCACCCCGAGCTTGCGGTACACGGCACTGGAATGCTCCTTGACGGTGTGGCGGGAGAGATGCAGCGCCTCCCCGATCTCGGGGTTGGTCCGGCCGTCGGCCATCAGCGCGAGCACGTCGCGCTCGCGGTCGGACAGACCCATCGCACCGGGGCGAGCGGGGCCGTCGTCCCCGTGCCCGGGCTCGAACACGGTGCCGCCCAGCCCGACCATCCGCACCGCGGAGGCGATCCGCCGCGCCGGCCAGTCCTTGGAGGCGAAGCCCGAGGCGCCGGCCGCCCGTGCGGCGCGCGGGGAGATCTCCCCGGCGCCCGAGAACAGCAGCACCCGGGTCTCCGGCGCGGCGGCCCGCAGCCGCTCGCACACCTCGGCCCCGGACTCCTCGCCGATGAACAGGTCGACGAGCGCGACGTGGGGTCGGTAGCGACCGCACAGCTCGAGCGCCTCGGCGCCGGAGAGCGCGCTCACGCAGCGCTCGACCCACTCCTGCTGAGTGAGCATCAGCCGGAACCCCCAGTGCACGACGTCGTGATCGTCGACCACGAGCACCCGCAGCCGCTCGGGCGAGCGCTCACCCATCGGCGTCCGCGGCGTCCTGCACCGGCACCACGAGCCGGACCTGCCAGACCCGATCCCGCCCGCCGTCCGGGCGCTCGCCGAACTCGATCACCCCGCCGGCGCCGAGCGCCTCGAGCGCGGCAAGCCGCAACCCCATCCCGGCGGCCGCCCGGCGTCGCCGCCCGCGGGCGACCCCGTCGTTGACCACCTCGAGACTGAAGGCGCCGTCGGCGCATCCGATCCGCACGCTCACCCGGGTCGGCGCGGCGTGCTTCTCGGCGTTGCGGACCGCCTCCACGAGCACCGACTGGGCGAGCGGCTCGAGCTCGACCGGCACCTCCGCCGCCCCCGCCGCGAGCGCCAGCCCCAGCCCCGGATGGGCGAGCGAGAGCCGCGTCACCTCGGCACGCAGCGTCGTGCCGGTCGAGCGCGGCGCGCGCCCGAGCGGCCGCTGCCGGGCGCTGCGCAGCTCGCCGAGCGCCGCCTGGGTCTCGACCGCGCAGCGCGCGCGGGCGGCGGCGGGC
>CAXTTD010000083.1:0-10801 GCA_964246945.1 uncultured Solirubrobacteraceae bacterium
CGCGCGCGGCGTGCGCCTGCTGGACGGTCCGCTGAGCCTGGCGGCCGAGGATCGCCGCCTGGGCGGCGGTCACCCGCGCGCGCTCGCGCACCTGCCGGCGGCGGCTCACGCGGTCGACGCCGAGCACCGTGACGAGCAGCACGAGCACCCCGGCGAGGGTGTCGGTGGTGAGCGCATGGCGGTCGAAGAAGCGGGCGGCCGCCGGGTCGGCGAGGTCGAGCGCGACCAGCCCGAGCACGACCCCGGCGACCCCGAGCGTGGTCAGCGCGAGCGAGCCCGGGCGCTCACGCCGCAGTGCTCGCAGCCGGGTCAGCGTTCGCCGCCGAGGCCGATCCGGAGCACGACGCGCGCGGGCCGGGTGGGGCGCCCGAGCGAGAGGAAGTCACGCACCGCGCCGCCGTGCCCGCAGAACGGGCAGCGGAGTTCGTCGGCGAGCCCGTGGCACCCGGGGCCGAGCGCGACCGGCGCGTCGCAGCGGGCGCAGGCGAGCGTCGCCTCGGCGAGCCGATCGGTCCGCGTCGAGCGGCGCTGCTGGATGAGCCGCGGCTCTCCGGAGCGATCGCGCGGGTCCGAGGTCCAGCTGCCGCCGCCGAGAAAGCTCACGCTCCCGAGTCTATGCGCGCCGTAGAATCACCGGTCATGAGCGCGCTTGTGCAGCCCTCGGAGATCCACCGCGTCTCCATCGAGGAGTACCACCGCATGGTGGAGAGCGGCGGGCTCTCCGAGGACATGCGCGTGGAGCTGATCGATGGATGGGTGGTCGACATGAGCCCGAGGAGCCCCGAGCACGAGAACGCGATCCTCTGGTTGATCCGGTGGCTGCGACGTGAGCTCGATGACGCGTACGACTTCCTCGTCACTGGTTCGCTCACGCTCGGCAACTCCGAGCCCGAGCCCGACGTGACGATCCTCGAGCACGCTCCGACGACACGCGGGCACCCCTCAAGTGCTCTCCTCGTCATCGAGGTCGCCCTCACCTCCCGCGACCGGGACCTCCGCACCAAGCCGATGATCTACGCCCCCCACATCACCGAGTACTGGGTGATCGACCACGAGCGGAGCTGCGTGATCGTCCACCGCGACCCGGCCGACGGTGCCTACCGCGACGTCACGGTCGTTGAGCGCGGCGAGCAGATCGCACCCAGAGCACTCGAGCTCGCCCCGCTCGACACCGACGCCCTGTTCGCCACCGCATTCGCCGAACCCAGCTGACCCCAGCACGCACCTGAGCGACACGCGCGGTGGGATGGCGCGTCCGTTCTGCTCGCGTGCCCGACGCGCACAACGACGGTCACGAGGACTGCGGGCGGGCACGCAGAAGCAGAACGGGCGGGCCGTCCCGCCGAAGCGCCGTCGACCCCAAGCGTATGAACCCCCCTACCACCGCGTTCCGGCGCCCGCAGCGGGCATGAAAAAGGCCCCGGCGTGAGCCGGGGCCTCTTTCCACATCAATGGCCGAGTGGGGCCTACATCATCCCCGACATGTCGGGCATCCCACCGCCGGCGGGGGCGCCACCGGCGTCCTTGTCCGGGACCTCAGCGACGATCGCCTCGGTGGTGAGGATGTTCTTGGCGATCGACGCGGCGTTCTGGAGCGCGGAGCGCGTCACCATCGCCGGGTCGATGATGCCCGCGTTGACGAGGTCGACGATCTCGCCGGTGACGCCGTCGAGGCCGTGACCCTTCTTGGCCTTGCGGACGTCGTTGACGACGACCGAGCCCTCGAGCCCGGCGTTGTCGGCGAGCTGCCGGAGCGGCTCCTCGAGCGCGCGGAACACGATCTGGGCGCCGGTGCGCTCGTCGGGGAGCGTGAAGCCGTCGAGCTCGATCGCCTTCTGGGCGACCAGCAGCGCGGAGCCGCCGCCCGGCACGATGCCCTCCTCGAGAGCGGCGCGGGTGGCCTGCAGCGCGTCCTCGACGCGGTGCTTCTTCTCCTTCATCTCCGTCTCGGTGGCCGCGCCGACCTTGACGACGGCGACGCCGCCGGACAGCTTGGCCAGGCGCTCCTGGAGCTTCTCGCGGTCGAAGTCGGAGTCGGTGGACTCGACCTCGGACTTGATCTGGTTGATCCGGCCCTTGATCGCGTTCGAGTCACCCGAGCCGTCGACGATCGTCGTGTCGTCCTTGGTGACGACGATGCGACGCGCGCGACCGAGCTGGGAGAGCTGGGTGTTCTCCAGCTTGAGACCCATCTCCTCGGTGATGACCTCGCCGCCGGTGAGGATGGCGATGTCCTCGAGCATCCGCTTGCGGCGGTCGCCGAAGCCCGGGGCCTTCACGGCCACGCCGGTGAAGGTGCCACGGAGCTTGTTGACCACCAGGGTCGCGAGGGACTCACCCTCGACGTCCTCGGCGATGATCAGCAGCGGGCGACCGGACTGGATGACCTGCTCCAGCACGGGCAGCACGTCGCGGACGGAGCCGATCTTGGAGTTCGCGATGAGGACGTAGGGGTCCTCGAGCACGGCCTCCATGCGCTCCTGGTCGGTGACCATGTACGGCGAGATGTAGCCCTTGTCGAACTGCATGCCCTCGGTGAACTCGAGGTCCATGCCGAACGTCTGGCCCTCCTCGACGTTCACGACGCCGTCCTTGCCGACCTTGTCGATGGCGTCGGCGATGACGTCGCCGATCTCATCGTCGCCGGCCGAGATGGTGGCCACGCGGGCGATCTGGTCCTTGCCGGAGATGGCCTTGGACTGGGTCTCGATGTTGGCCACGACCTGGTCGACGGCCTTCTCGATGCCGCGCTTGAGCGCGAGCGGGTTGGCGCCGGCGGTGACGTTCTTCAGACCCTGGCGGACGATCGCCTGGGCGAGCACCGTCGCGGTCGTCGTGCCGTCGCCGGCGACGTCGTTGGTCGCCGTGGCGACCTCGCGGACGAGCTGGGCGCCCTGGTTCTGGAAGACGTCCTCGACCTCGATCTCACGGGCGATGGTGACGCCGTCGTTGGTGATCGTGGGGGCGCCGAACTTCTTGTCGAGCACGACGTAGCGGCCGCGCGGGCCGAGCGTTACCTTGACGGCGTTGGCGACCGCGTCGACGCCGAGCTCGAGAGCCTTGCGCGCCTCCGAGTCGTACTTCAGTTCCTTGTGTGCCATGTGGTGTCGGTTCTCCTAGAAGAGGTTGCTACTGGACCTTGGCGAGCACGTCGGACTCGCGCAGGACGAGGAGCTCCTCGCCGTCCACCTTGATCTCGGTGCCGCCGTACTTGCTGTACAGGACCTCGTCGCCCTCGGCGACGTCGAGCGGGGTGCGCTTACCGGTGTCCTCGTTGACCTTGCCATCGCCGACGGCGATGACCTTGCCCTTCTGGGGCTTCTCCTTGGCGGTGTCGGGGAGGACGATGCCACTCGCGGTGGTCTCCTCCTCCTCGATCGCCCGCACGATGAGGCGATCGCCGAGAGGCTTGAGATTCATTAACCTGACCTCCGATTGGGTGTCTGCGTACCTGCTGGCACTCGAGTACACGGAGTGCCAGCGAGCGGCACTATAGCGGGTCCGCACGCAGACGTTGGCACTCCTGAGACACGAGTGCCAAGATCTTTAGCTGGCCGTGAGGGACGGGGCCGTGGTCGCCTCGATCTCAGTGGCCGTCGCTGAGATCCGAGAACCGTCCGGCGCGACGATCAGTCGGCGAGCCCCATGAGCCCACCCGCCGGGGCAGGCGACCGGCTCGCGACAGGGCGCAGCGCGGGCGCGGACCGGACGAACGTGCGGACGGTGAGATAGCCGGCGAGCAGCAGCGTGGCGGCGACGAAGGTGGGGACCGCCGGCGCTCCGCTCAGCTCGGGGAACCCCTGACCGAACGGGCTGGGGCCGGTGAAGCAGAGCCCCTGAACCCCCCAGAGGAGCACCGCCGCGACCGGGAGACGCCGCCGGGTGCCGACCTCCCAGACGACGAGCGGGATCACCGCCGCGACGAGGTAGTAGCTCCCGTCCTCCGGATCGGTGATGCAGCGCAGCAGCCCGATCAGCGCGAGCAGGGCCATCGGGTCGATCCACGCCCGCACCTCACGTCCGCAGGCGGGCCTTCCCCGCAACGCGAGGCCGACGAGGCACACGATTGCGGCCGCCGCCGCCAGGCCGCCGCCGGCCGCCTCCGGGCGCTGCATGTGAAACGGCAGGTGATGACCCATCACGGCGCTGATCGGCCACCACACGCTCATCGCGTCGACGACGTGGATCGGCCCGATCGTGGTGTCGGCGCGGTGGAAGGCCACGGGGTCGAGCAGGACGAGCGGCGCGGAGGCGAGCGCGGCGACCCCGCACGCGATGAGCGCGGCACGCCGTCGCCCGGCGGGGAGCGCGACCAGCACGGGGACCGCGGCGAGCAGCGCCCACTCCTTGCTGCCGATGGCCAGCCCGAGCAGCACCGCGGCCGTGAGGCGACGGTCCGCCTGGGCGGCGAGCACGGCGGCGATCGCCAGCGCGATCGTGAGCGCCTCCTCGGGATGGCCGTCACGCAGGGCACTCGCGGTCGACGGGCCGAGGATCATCACCAGCGCGGCGAGCGCGGCGGCGGCGAGCTGGTGCCAGGAGGGTTCTCGGGTGGCCAGCCAGCCGACGAGCCCCACGAGCGGCAGCAGGCAGGCCACTGCCCCCACCGAGTAGCCGAGACGGCCGCCGGCACCGAACCCGTTCGCGACCACGACGAACGGCACTCGCCACAGCACCGAGGTGAGCCCCATCACCGTCTGCACGCGGGGAAGCTCGGCGAACCGCCCGTGGGCGAGCGCCTCGATCGGCGGCCCGGCGTTATCGGCTCCGGGGGCGCCGTGCAGGATGTAGTCGCCGCTGCCCGGGGTGATGGCGACCAGCCACACGGCGAGGGCGCCGGCGGCGAGAAGCAGCGTCCAGAGCAGCGGGCGCGGGCGGCGTAGCGACATTGCGGTGGTATCGGCGTGGTGCGCGAATCCTTGACACGCCGCCGCGGGGGGGGCGCGCGGGTACTGGGCGGGGGCCGGGGCGGGGGCCGCTAAGCCTCCCCCCGCCGCCGCGGGGCGGCCGCGCGGCCGCGAGGGGCGATAGCGTCGGCCGTCAGTGGACATCGTGTACGGCAAGCACTCGGTCCGCGCGGTGTTGATCGCGCGCCCGGAATCGGTACGCCGACTGCTGCTCGGCGGCAAGGAGAGCTACCACGCCGACCTGATCAAGCTCGCGCGCGCCCACGGGGTGCGCGCCGAATTCGTCGCGTGGCCCGAGTTCCGGCAGCTCACCGGGCTCGGCGACGACGACAAGCACCAGGGCGCCGCGGTGCTCACCGCGCCCCGCTTACTGCGCACCGAGGCCGACCTGGGACGGCTCGCCGAGGCCCAGGTGGTGCTCGCGCTCGATCAGATCTCCGACCCCCAGAACCTCGGGACGATCCTGCGCTGCGCCGCGTTCTTCGGGGTCGACGGGGTGCTGGTCCTCAAGGACCGGTCGGCCGAGGTCTCCCCGCTCGTGGCGCGGGTCGCGGTCGGCGGCGCCGAGCTCGTGGACACCTACCGCGTGACCAATCTCGCCCGCGCCCTCGGACGGCTCAAGGACATGGGCTACTGGATCTACGGTCTCGACGAGCGGGGGCCGGCGACCCTCGCGCAGACCGAGTTCGACGCGCGCACCGTGCTCGTGGTCGGCGCCGAGGGCGAGGGACTGCGCCGGCGCACCCGCGAGACCTGCGACGGGCTCGTGCGGATCCCCGGCGGCACCCGCGGTCTCGAGTCGCTCAACGCCGGGGTGGCCGCCGCGGTGGGGCTCGCCGAGGTGTTCCGGGAGCGCGAGACCCCGGGCTAGGCGCGGGGGCTACGCGCGGGGGCTAGGCGCGGGAGACGTACTTGCCGGTGCGGGTGTCGACCCGAACCCGCTCGCCGGTATCGACGAACAGCGGCACGGCGACGGTGGCCCCGGTCTCGAGCGTCGCCGGCTTCGTGCCCCCGCCCGACGCGGTGTCGCCGCGCAGGCCCGGCTCGGTCTGGGTGACCTCGAGGTCGACCGCGCTCGGCAGCTGCAGCGCGCTCGGCGCCTCGTCGATGTAGAGCACCTCGACCTCGTCGTTCTCCTTGGTCCACTGCAGGTCCTCGGCGAGGGCCGCCACCGGAATCTGCAGCTGCTCGTAGGACTCGGAGTCCATGAAGTGGGCGTCGGTGCCGTCGTTGTACAGGTACTGCATGCGGCGGACCTCGGTCCGAATCGAGCGGAACTTCTCGCCGGCGCGGAACGTCTTGTCGATCACGTTGCCGTCGGACGCGCGGCGCAGCTTGGTGCGCACGAACGCCGCGCCCTTGCCGGGGTTCACGTGCTGGAACTCGAGCACCTTAAACACGGTGCCGTCGACCTCGATGTGGTTTCCGCTCTTGAGTTGGTTAGTCGAGATGATGTCGATCAGTCCTTCGGCTCGACGCCGGACGGAGTGCTCCCCAACGCGAAGACACCGTCGACGTTCGGGCGAACGGTATCCGAGTCTTGCCGGCCACCGTCACCGCCCCGGCGCCATCCGGGCGCTCCCAGGGCTCGTGTGAGCCCCGCTGACGGGTTCAGAGCCCGTAGGAGCGCCCGATCACGTCGAGCATGATCTCGTCGGTTCCGGCCCCGATCCGGTTCAGCCGCAGGTCGCGCCAAGAGCGCTCGATCCCGACCTCCTGCATGTAGCCGGCCCCGCCGTGGATCTGGATGCATTCGTCGGCGACCTCGACCGCGATCCGCGAGGCGTAGAGCTTGGCCATCGTGATCTCCCGGACCGGGTACTCGTCCTGCTGAAAGCGCCAGGCGGTCGTGTAGACCATCTGGCGCGCGGTCTCGAGCTTGGTGGCCATTTCGGCGAACTTGTGCCGGGTGACCTGGAAGTGGCCGATGGCGCGGCCGAATGCCTTGCGCTCCTTGGCGTACTGCAGCGTGCGGTCGAACACGTGCTGACCGCCGGCGACCGCCCCGGCGGCGGCGATCAGCCGCTCGCCCTGCAGCTCCCACATGATGTGGTAGAAGCCCCGGCCGATCTGGCCGAGCACCGCCGACTCGGGAACCCGGACGTCTGAGAAGGCGAGCAGCGCGGTGTCGGAGGAGTGCATCCCGAGCTTGGCCAGCCGCTTCTCGCGGACCACGCCGGGGGTATCCATCGGGACCAGAAACAGCGTGAAGCCGTCGTATCCGGACTCGGTCTCACGGTTCCCGGTCTTGGTCACGAGCACGATCGCGTCGGCGCGGTGGCCGTTGGTGATGTAGGTCTTGGCGCCGTTGATCACGTATTCCCCGGCGTCGGGATCGTGGACGGCGCGGGTGCGGATCGCCGACACGTCAGAGCCGGCGTCGGGCTCGGTGATCCCGAGACACAGGATCTTCTGGCCGGCGATCGCCGGTGCCGCCCAGGCCCGCTTCTGCTCCTCGGTGCCGAACGCGAGGATCGGCGGCAGCCCCATGTCGGTCTGCACCGCGACCCCCATCGCCACCCCGCCGGAGTGGGCGTGGGCCATCTCCTCGGCGAGCACCAGGCTGCAGTAGTAGTCGCCGCCCTGGCCACCGTAGGCCTCGGGCTTGTCGAGGCCGAGAAAGCCGAGCTCACCCATCCGCGTGAACACCGAGTCCGGGAAGGTGTCGCGCTCCCACTCCTCGGCGTGCGGCTGCAGCTCGGCGACGACGAAGCGGTGGATCGACTCCCGCAGCTGGTCATGCTCGTCGGTGAAGATGAAGTGCCTGCGCGCGGAGGCGTGGTCGGGTTTGACGACGTCGGCGGTGGCCATCGGGGCTCCCCTCTGCGGGCGTGGACGATGCGAACAGCGCGATGGACGCTACCCGACCCCGGCGCCTGCGCCGCCGGCCCCGGGCGCGCCGCCGCGCGGTACGGTGTGCGCCGTCGTTCGCGCCATGGCCACCGAATCGCACACCACCAGCCTGCTGCGCCCGCTCGCCGAGGACCTGCGCGAGCGGCGTGAGCAGATCCGACTCGGCGGCGGCGAGGCCAAGATCGAGGCCCAGCACGCCGCCGACAAGCTCACCGCCCGGGAGCGGATCGAGCTGCTCATCGACACCGGTACGTTCGTCGAGCTCGGCCTCCACGGGCGGCCGCACTTCTCCCAGCGCGCGATGGAGGGCCGGCAGGCGCCCGCCGACGGGGTGATCACCGGCTACGGCAAGGTCGACGGGCGGCTGTGCGCCGTCGTCGCCTACGACTTCACCGTCATGGCTGGCTCGATGGGGATGACCGGCGAGCTGAAGGTCACCCGGCTGCGCGAGCTGGCGCTATCCAAGCGGATCCCCCTGGTGTGGCTGCTGGACTCGGCCGGGGCGCGGATCCAGGAGGCGGTCGGCTCGCTGTTCGCCGGCTCCGGGCACCTGTTCCGCGAAGAGGTCGTCAACTCCGGCGTGATTCCGCAGGTGGCGGCACTGATGGGCCCGTGCGCTGCCGGCACCGCCTATATCCCCGGTCTCGCCGACTTCGTCCCCATGGTCAGGGGCCGGGGCTCGATGGCGCTGGCCGGCCCGCACCTCGTCCGCGCCGCGATCGGCGAGGACGTCAGCCAGGAGCAGCTGGGCGGCTCGCGCGTGCACTGCCGCAAGTCGGGGGTGGGCGACCGCGAGGTCGCCGCCGATCCGGAGTGCATCGCGGCGATCAAGCGCTACCTGAGCTACTTCCCGTCCCACTGCGAGCAGCCGCCGCCGATCCGGGCCACGCAGGACCCGATCGACCGCGCCGATGAGGAGCTGCTCGACGCGCTGCCGGACTCAAACCGCCGGCCCTACGACATGTACGAGGTGATCCGCCGGATCGTCGACGACGGCGAGTACTTCGACTTGAAGCCCCAGTTCGCGCGCACGATCATCACCTGCCTGGCGCGTTTCGGCGGGCGCTCGGCGGGGATCGTGGCCAACCAGCCGCGCCAGCTGGGGGGGATCCTCGACAACGACTCCGCCGACAAGGCGGCGCGGTTCATCAACCTGTGCAACGCGTTCGGGATCCCGCTCGTCTACCTGATGGACGTCCCCGGCTTCATGGTCGGGACCAAGGTCGAGGAGGCGGGGATCATCCGCCACGGGGCCAAGATGCTCTACGCGACCGCCAACGCGACCGTGCCGAAGATCACCGTCGTGCTGCGCAAGGCCTACGGCGCCGGCTACTACGTGATGTGCGGACGGGCCTACGAGCCCGACCTGATCGTCGCGTGGCCCTCGGCCGAGATCTCGGTCATGGGCGCCGAGGGCGCGGTGGAGATCGTGTTCCGCCGGCAGGTCGAGGAGGCCGAGGACCCCGAGGCCAAGAAGGCCGAGCTGATCGCCGAGTACCGCAAGATCATCGACGTCTACGTCGCCGCCGGCAATGACATGGTCGACGACGTGATCGACCCCCGTGAGACCCGGGCCACGATCTGCCGCGGCCTGGAGATGGCAGCCTCCAAGCACGTGGACAGGCCGTGGAAGCGCAACGGGGTCGTCCCGGTGTGAGCGCGCCGTGAGCGTCGAGGATCCCGCGATCATCACCTGCGCGATCTCCGGCGCATTGGCCAACCGCGACCAGTGCCCGGCGATCCCCTACACCCCGCAGGAGTACGCCGCCGAAGCGCGACGGATCGTCGACGAGGGCGGCGTCCACATCCACATCCACGCGCGCGCCCCCGACGGGACGCCCAGCCACGAGGTGGAGGACTATCTGGCGATCCGCGACGCGATCCGGGCCGAGATCGGCGACGCGGCGATCATCAACTTCTCGACCGGGACGGTCGGCGTCTCGGTGGACAAGCGGATCGCGTATCTGGAAGCGGGCCGGCCCGCGGTGGCGGCGCGCCACATGGGGTCGCTCAACTACGCCAAGTACTAGCGCTCGCGCCGGGACTTCGTCTTTCAGTTCGTGTTCGCCAACCCGTTTGCGGAGATCGTCGAGCTGCTGGAGGCGATGCGTCGCCTGCACGTCAAGCCCGAGCACGAGTGCTTCGACCTCGGTCACGTCGGGTCGCTGGCGCCGCTGGTCGATATGGGCCTGCTCGAGGCGCCGCTGCACGCCGACTTCGTCATGGGCGTGACCGGCGGCGTGCCCGCGACCGCGCGCAACCTGGGGGCGATGGCCGACAACCTGCACGAGGCATGGCCGGGGGAGCGCCACCACTGGGGGGTGATCGGCATCGGTCGCGACCAGTGGCGGATGGTGGCCGCGGCGCTCACCCTCGGGGGCTCGATCCGGGTCGGCCTGGAGGACAACTTCTATCTGCCCGACGGGGCGATGGCACGTTCCAACGGTGAGCTCGTCGCCCAGGCGCACGCGCTCGCGCAGGCGAGTGGTCGGCGGCCAGCGACCGTCGAGGAGGCCCGCGAGCTGCTCGGCGTCGCGCCCCGGAACCCACCGGAGTCCTACTAGGTTGAGACCATGCGACTCCCCATCACGCTGGACCTCCACGTGCCCAACTTCAACTACCCCGGCGTTGAGACCGACGAGCTCTTCGACATGGTCGTCGAGATCGCCACCACCGCCGAGCGATCGGGCTTCAGCTCGGTGTCGGTCATGGACCACCTGCACCAGATCGGGCCGGTCGGACCGCCCGAGAACTTCATGCTCGAGGGCTCGACCGTCCTCTTCTTTATTGATTCGGGGACCTCGTAGATGTACATAGTGCCGCTCGTCGGCGGCGTCACCTACCGCAACCCGGCGCTGGCCGCCAAGATCACCACCACGCTCGACGTCGTATCTCGCGGTCGTGCCTGGCATGGCCTTGGGGCCGGCTGGTTTGAGGACGAGCACCGGGCGTATGGGTTTGAGTTCCCGTCGTTGAAGGAGCGCTTCGCGTGCCTTGAGGAGGCGCTGCAGATCACCCGCTCGATGTTCACGCAGCAGCGG
>CAXTTD010000084.1:0-10798 GCA_964246945.1 uncultured Solirubrobacteraceae bacterium
GGGCTTGGCGGTGCAGCGGGCGATGGACAAGACCGAGAACATGAAGGCGCGCGCGTCCGCGGTCGGGGAGCTCGAGCAGGCGGGCACGTTGGGCGATCCCACCGACCTGGGCGGGGGCCAGGACGATCTCGACCGCCAGCTCGCGCAGCTCACCAGCGGGACCGCGGTCGACTCGGAGCTCGCGAAGATGAAGGCCGAGCTCGCCGCCGGGGACGCGGCGCCGCAGTTGCCGAGCGGCGGCGAGCCGGGGGCGGGCGCGTGATCGTGCGCATCACCACCGAGGGCCAGTACCGCATGGCCGAAGCCCAGCTGCCCCGGCTGCAGGAGCTCGACGCCGAGGTAGTCGCCGCGGCCGGCTCGGAGGACGCAGGGGCCTTCGAGCAGCGATTCGCCGAGCTGTTGGACTTCGTGCGCAGCGGGGAGGTCCTCGACGACGCCCACCTGGGCCCGTCGGAGGCGATCCTGCCTCCGCCCGGCACCTCGCTCGCGGAGGCTCGGGGTGAGCTCGACACCGACGGCCTGATCCCGACCTGATCGAGGGCGACTAGATTCGGGTCGCCTGCCGTCACCGTCCAGGAGGTTCGCCGTGCCGATCCGCGTAGGAGTCCAGGTCCAGCCGCAGCACGCCGACTTCGCGCAGATGCAGACGGCATGGCGTGAGGCCGAGGACCTCGGTGCCGACTCGATCTACACCTGGGATCACTTCTATCCGCTGTACGGGGACCCCGACGGCACGCACTTCGAGGGGGCGACCTCGTTGACCGCGCTGGCGGCGAGCACCGAGCGGGCCAGGATTGGGGCGCTCGTGTTCTGCAACTCCTACCGCAACCCGCAGCTGCTGGCCAATATCCATTCAACGGTCGATCATCTCAGCGGCGGGCGCGTCATTCTCGGGATCGGCGCGGGCTGGTTCGAGCGCGACTACGACGAGTATGGCTACGACTTCGGGACCGCGCCGGCACGGCTTCGCGCATTGCGTCGCGACCTGCCGCTGATCAAGCAGCGACTGGCCACGCTGAACCCCCCACCGATCGGCGAGATGCCGATCATGATCGGCGGGGGTGGCGAGAAGGTGACCTTGCGACTGGTCGCCGAGCACGCGCAGCTGTGGCACACCTTCGCCGATCCTGAGACCTATCTGCACAAGTCGCAGGTGCTCGCCGAGCATTGCGCGAAGGTCGGCCGCGACCCGGCGAGCATCGAGCGGGTGATCGGCGCCGGCGGGGCGATCGCCGAGCACGCGGACGCGCTCGCCGACGCCGGGGTCGACGAATTGACGGTCGGGATCGGCGGAGGTCCCGGCGGATACGACCTCGGTGAGCTGCGCGAGCTGCTGCAGTGGCGTGATCGCCGCAACGCCGCCGTTGACACGGCTTGACCGCCGTCGTCGTCGCCGCCCCGAGAACCCGACTACCCCCACCGCCAGCGAGCCGCAGGGTGCACCGATCGCAGATCGTCATCCCGGTCCTCGGTGCGGTGTTCGTCGGCTACGCGCTGATCAAGAACGCCGTCAGTTGTTCGGCGGCAACCGCTTCCCGATCGTTACCCGGTGACCGGGCTCGCGATGGTGGTCCTCGCCGCCGGCGTCGCCGGGCGGGTGCGCACCGGACCGCTCTCGAGCGGGGGGATCCGCTGGTCGACTCCGCATGACCCGGATCGTCTGCCAGCAACTCGCTCCGGTCCTCGGAGATCTCGACGCCAACGCGGAGCTCACCGACGCGGCGATCAGCGAGGCACTCGAGGCCGGGGCTGATGTCGTCGTGCTGCCCGAGCTGGCGACGAGCGGATACGTGTTCGCGTCCGCCGGGGAGGCGGCGGCGGTGGCGATCGAGCCGGGTCACGCCGTGCTCGCGAGCTGGGGGCGGGCGGCCGCCAACGCCGGGGCGGTCGTGATCGGCGGCTTCGTCGAGCGCGGGAAGGATGGCCGCGTGTACAACAGCGCGGCCGTGTTCGACGGCGCGGAGCTCCTCGGCGTCTACCGCAAGTGCCACCTGTGGGACCAGGAGAAGCGCTGGTTCACGCCGGGAGCCGACCCCCCGCGCGTCTTCGACACCCACCACGGCCGGATCGGGGTGCTCGTCTGCTACGACCTCGAGTTCCCGGAGATGCCGCGCCTGCTCGCGCTTGCCGGCGCGGAGCTCATCGCCGTCCCGACAAACTGGCCCCACGTCCCGCGCCCGGACGGCGAGCGCGCCCCCGAGGTGACGATCGCGATGGCCGCCGCCCGCGGAAACCGGGTGTTCATCGCCTGCTGCGATCGCGCGGGGGAGGAGCGCGGCCAGGCGTGGAGCCAGGGCACCGCGATCATCGACGTCGACGGCTGGGTGCTCGACGCCCAGTCCGGGATCGGGTCCGCAAGCTGCGAGGTCGAGCTCGCCGCGGCCCGGGACAAGACCTACACCGGGCTCGCTGACGCCTTCGCCGATCGTCGTCCAGGGCTCTACGGACCGCTCACCCACCGGAACGAGCGGTAACCCGCTGCCGGATTGCCCGCCGCGTCGGGCGATAACGGCTTCGGTTCTCTCGCGCCTGGTAGACAGGTCAGTTATCAGCGGCTTTCGGTCCGTTCGCGCATCCGAAGCTGATGGGTTTCGGTGCGCCGCGCCTGGGCTGCCGTCATCGTGACGATCTACACGATGTGCTGTGGCTGGCCCTCATCTGGGTGGCGCTGATCGTCGTGTGGGGCTCGAGTGAGCGCTGGGACCCCGTGAGGACGGGTCGTCGCGTCGCGCACGCGCTCGACCTTCGCCGCCGCACCGACGCGTTTCGCCGGACGCACTGAGCTGGTGCCGCCCCGTGCGGCGCGGCGACGCTGGTAGATTGCACCGTCTCACGGTGGGCGTAGCTCAGTTGGTAGAGCTCCTGGTTGTGGTCCAGGCGGTCGTGGGTTCGAGCCCCATCGCTCACCCCTAAGAAAAGCCCCGCATTTGCGGGGCTTTTTCTTTGCCTGAACGCGGCACGCATCTGCGGGACGCGAACTGTGTACCACTTTTGTGTACCACTCGGCCCGATTGGACGCGCTCTCCGCGCTCTCCCTGTTTCGTGGAAGCGGAACTCTGGGCTGGGCACCGCCGGTCGGCGTTCGGGCGAAACCCGCCACCCGGCCGCCGTGACCGCCCGCCGGGCATGCGGTTGCTACAGGCTCGCTGATTGCCTTGCTGGGCCTATACGTCTGCGGCAACGTTCTGAGCATGCGTCTCCGCGCTGGCTACATTTCGACCCATGCCGGGCCACGGAGACGAAGTGACGTTCGATCGCCTCCGGCAACTGCTTGATCAGGGCGAGGGCTTCGACCTCGACTTTAAGGAGAAGTGCGACCTCAACGAGCGTTCGGATCTCGTCAAAATCATCAAGGACATCGCCGCGTTCGCCCAGCAAGGCGGTCATTTAGTCATCGGAGTCGACGAGTCGGGCTGGCCCTCGGCGCTGTTCGACGACCGACAAGCCGACCTGTTTGACGAGTCCATCCTCCGCGCCAAGATCGCGCCGACCTACCTGCCGGAGTCGATTTCGCTGACAACGGCGGTCCACCACATCGAGGACGCTCCGGTCGTGCTCGTCTACGTCGCGCCACACGCCGACGGGTTCGTCGTCATGGCCCGAGATGGTGACTACTCCGTAGGGTCCGGCTCCGAGCGCACCACTCGGTGCAAGTTTCGACAGGGGGCGGTTTATGTCAGACGGGGCTCCTCGAGCGTGGTCTGGTCTCACGAGGAAGCCCAGGCCGCCCTTGACCGAGTGATGCAGGGCCGTCACGAAAGTTGGCGCGCCGCCTTGCGAGACGACATGGCGGCCCTCGGCATCGGGGCCCAGGCGCAGACGCTCGCGAACGCCTCCGCGGCCGCGTTCACTTGGCGTTTAGACAACGAAGCATTCACTGCGACGCTCGTCGAGCTGCTGCGCCGCGACGACGACATCGCTATCAACCTGGCGTTCGATGCGATCGCGCGCGACGCAGCCAGCGCTGCCGAGCAGGATGAGACGGACGAGCTCGAGACAATTCTCGATCGTCTCGCATCGGCGGCGGCTATCGGACTAGCTGCTCCGCGGACCGCCGTGGAACGGCGCGCGGTCGACGGACTGCTGCAGGTCTATGACCTCGGCTACGACGCGCGCGGCCATCCGCGTCCTGGGCCGGGGCTCCGTCCGTCAGCTGTGACTTGGCTGCAAATTATTCGGCGCGTTTACGGTCTGGGCGCGTTGGCCGTCCGAAAACGCGACTGGGAGAGCGTCCGAGACCTCGCCCTGCGACGCTCGAGGGGCGACACCTACTACACCAACTGGCTGCGGGAGACGGTGACCGAGGCATCACGAGCTGGGCTGTTCCGCGGTCGCGAGCACGACCGTCAGGTGGAACTGGCGCTGCTGCCTCTCGCCGCCGACGACGTTGATCGCCTCGCCCCGCTGCGCCCGGACGTCCCGCCGGGCGACACCGCGATCATCGCCAGCCTGGCCCAGTTTGACCTTCTGGCCATCTTGAGCGCGATTGGCTCGACCGGCTCGCTGGACACGCGCAGCTGGTACACGAACTTCGCGCGATTTGACCGCTCGCTCTCCGAACCTGCGTTAGTGGCGTTGTTGAGCGACCAGCCGATGCGGGACGTCATCTTTCCTCAAAGCGATGAGGTGCTCGCTGAGACGATCCGCGAGGTCGACCGGATGGCGACCAACGAGGGGTTCCGCTTCGCGGTCTGGAACGGGTGGTCGGCACCCGGCATCGGCGACTTCCTCGGTCAGCATCCGTCGACGGGCTGAGCCACACCCAATTCAGCCGCTCGCAGCCGGCCCCGAGCCGCGGTGCCCCCGGGGGCCGGGCGTCCAGCCGTCACTCAGCCGCGACGCAACTGCGCTCGCAGGCTCCGTGCTGCCGGAGATCTGCCTGACGCATCAATCGATGGCCCCGAATGGCCGGTACCGGTGGGGAGCCGTTCCCAACCCTGCTGCTGCTCTGTCGCCAGACCGGACGGCGCGCGACGACGCAGATCCCCGCGTCACGTTGGTTCAGAGTCGCCCGAGACGCAGCCGTTTGCTGCCCGCGACAATCGCCAGTGCGAGCAGGGGGCAGGCAATCAGCTCCGTCGCGAGCGTGACAGTCGGTGCCGCGCCGACGATGACACCGTTGAGAGCCAGGAACGAACCGGCCAGCACGGTCCCCAGTCCGAAGGCCGGCGCCAACGGGATGAGGCAGAGCGCGACGCCGAGGATCACGAAGCCGAACACCACACTGTTCAGCGCGAAGAGGTTGATCGCGAGCAGCACGGTCGACGCCAGCCAGAACAGGCGGTGCGGTGGCCCGTCCTGCCTGGGCGCCACCGCGATCGTGACGCACCCCAAGGCCGGGAGGAGAATGTTGACAAACGGGTCGAAGTCGATCCTGGTCCAGACAAAGGTCAAGCACCACGCACCCCAAACCATGCCGACCAGGCCTGCGGCGCGACGGCGTCCCACGGTCCAGAGCAGCAGGACCAGCGCGGGCAGGACATACCTCAACGCGAGGGGCTGCACAGAGATGCGATCCGGCGATCCCAGTTCGAAATCGGCATAGAGGTTGATCACGAGCAGCCGCGCCAGGCTGACCACAGCGGCCCATCCCAGCGCTGCGCAGAACAGCGAGCCGGTCGGTCGGGCCGTGGTCGCGCGGGCTCGCTCGATGATCCCGGCGGCGATCACCGAGAGGACCTCGACGGCGAACGCGCGCCGCGACTGCTCCCCTGCGTCAAGCATCGTGCCGGCAATCTCATCGAGATTGCCTGCGCTCGATCGAGGCGGCAGCGACTTGACGGCCAGCCGAGCGACCGTGCGGCGACTCATGCCGCCGTGGCCGTGGCCGCGGTCGCGCCGAGGCGCACGTGGACCACCCGGGCAGCGTGTGAGAGCCGCTTGGCCTCCTCCTCCAACGCCTGGCGCCCGGTGGGTGTCAGCGTGTAATCGCGACGCTCACGGCCCGAGGCGAGGTAGGGCTCACCGGCCACAACGAGCCCCTCGGCCAGCGCACGTTCCAGAATCGAGTACAGACTGCCCGTGGTCACGCGCACCGCACCATCAGACAATTCAGAGACACGTCGCATGATCGCGTAGCCGTGCAACGGGCCCTCGACAAGCGCAGCGAGGGCGTAGTAGCTGGGAAGGCGAAACTCCATTGGCGGGATGATATGTCGGTCGCCGACATGTCTGCAAGTGACTCGTGATCGGCTCCGGGCCCGGCTCTCTCCGCTGTCGCTTCGTCGCCGACTGAGCAGTCAGTCCGATTGCGCCAGCACAGCCTGTTGCCTTTTAGAATCGACGGCTCGGTTGGTCGGCTGGGAGCGTGTCAGTCAAGGTCGCTCAGGGTCAGCATCTCCGCCAACCGGGGGAGCTTTGCTCGAGACAACGCTCCCGCACGCGCGACCAGGTCTGATTCGTCGACGGTCAGGACCCAGGCGCAGTTGATCTGGCCTGGCCGGGCCAGCGCCACGCGCACCACGCCCGACGGCACGCCCTCGTCAACGCCCACGGGCAGTTCGATTGCCACGCCGGAGATGTCGGTGTCGGCCGGCGGCACGACCTGGATCACGCGGATCTCGGCCTCGCCACCACGGGACAGGATGACGACAGGGAGACGATCTCCATCAAACGCCCACCAGACCTCACCCCGTGACGGCACGCCACGAGCATACGGGCCGGGCGTTGGAGGTCAGCCTGTTTCACGACGAGCTTCCCTTCGTTCGTGCACGCGGGAGCCGTGAGCTTTTCGCTTCGCTTATCGGCTCCCGTTGCGGGTGCCGCGGCGGTATTGGGATGGTGACGTGCCGGCGATTCGAGCAAAGGCGTGGCTGAACGAGCTTTCCGACGCGTAGCCGAGTTCATCCGCTAGCTGGGCGATCGTCGTGTCGGAGGTGCGCAGCGCGCGTTGCGCGAGCGTCACCCGCAGGTGAGAGAGATAGGTCAGCGGTGGCTGGCCCGACACGGTGCGAAAGCGCTGCGCAAAATGGCTGCGCGACATCGCAGCGGCTTCGGCGAGCTCTCCGAGCCGCCACGCGCGGCGCGGATCGTCATGCATCAGCGTCACCGACGCGCGCAGCTGTCCGTCGGCGAGCAGGCCAAGCCATCCGGGACGGGCGAGCGCGTCCTCGCCGAGCGCGATGCGCAGCACCTGTAGCAGCAGCAGTTCGGTGTGCTGATCAGCGGCGAAGCGGGCGCCCGGGCGCCCGCTCTTGGCCTCTTCGACGATCCGCTCCAGCAACCGTCGCATCTCCGCGGCCTCCACGGTGGGCGCCCGCGCGTGGAGCACCGGCGGCAGCGCGGAGGTCAGCAGCGCCGCACTCGCCGGCTCGAGATCGACGTGCCCGCCGATCACGATGTCGTCGTCGCCCTCTGCGACCTGGGTGAAGAAACCATCGCCCCCTCCGGCGACGTCCCCGGCGTCGGTCGGGGTCAATGCCGGGTCGCTGCACAGGGTCACCCACCGCACGCTGTTGAGCACGACCGCGTCCCCGGTTGCCAGCCGCTGCGGTGGGTCGTCGTCGGCGATCAGCCAGCACGAGCCGCGGACCACCGCCTCGAGCTTGAGCGGGGCGTCCAGCGCCCCGCGGTAGGACCAGTCGCCGCCCGATCGCAGGCCGCCGGTGATCACACAGCGCGCGTTGGCGGCCGCCAGCACGTCGGAGATCAGGTCGCGGGTCATCGCGCGGATTCTGAAGCAACAACGCCCGACGACCAGGCATTCACGCGGGAGCTGTCGGCAGCCAGACTCCGGTGACCCGATCAGGAGGCTGTATGCGAGTGTGGTTCATCACGGGCGCGTCGCGGGGCTTCGGCCTGGCGCTCACCCGAGCGGCGATTGAGGCCGGCGACGCGGTCGCCGCCGGAGCGCGCGACCCCCAGGCGGTGCGCCGCACCCTCGGCGATGCGGCCGGAGGCGACCATCTCCTGCCTGTGACGCTGGACGTGACCGACGCTGCGGCCATAGAGTCGGCGGTCGCCCAGACCATCGACCGGTTCGGTCGCATCGACGTCGTCGTCAACAACGCCGGGGCGGGAATGCTCGGCGCCGTCGAGGAGGTCTCCGACGCTGAGACGCGCTCGCTGCTGGAGGTCAACCTCCTTGGGGCGCTCGCCGTCACCCGCGCGGCCCTGCCCACGCTGCGCCGCCAGCGCAGCGGGCACATCCTGATGGTCACCTCGCTCGGCGGCTTCACCCAGCCAATCCCCGGCTGGGGCATCTACGGCGCCTCGAAGTTCGCGCTCGAAGGTCTGTCGGAGGCGCTGTCGCACGAGGTCGGCCCGCTCGGAATCGCGGTGACCATCGTCGAGCCGGGGAGCTTTCGAACTGACTTCCTTACGGCCGACTCGGTGCGCATCGCCGCCGCCAAGTTCGACGACTACGCCGAGACGGTTGGCCGGATTCGGTCCTTCGCGAGCGGGCATCACGGCGAGCAGCCCGGCGATCCCGCCCGCGCCGCCGCGGCGATCCGCCGGGTGGTCGAGATGGACGACCCGCCCCTGCGCCTGCCGCTCGGGTCCGACGCGCTGGCCGCGATCGAGGCCAAGCTCGCCGCGGTGCAGGTCGACCTCGACGCAACGCGAGACCTCGCGCTGTCGACCGACCATCAATCCTGACCCGCTTCGGTCACGGCAGCCCGGCCCGGTTTTGGCTTGCCCGCTTCCCTCGCCACCGGAGACTGCTGCGTCGTCGCCCCACGAGGGTTCCGGGTTCACGCTGCCGCTCCGGTGGGACGGGTCCGTCCCACCGCGTCATTGATCTCGTGGCCGCCGACACAAGGGCTCGCTGCTCTGGTGCTCCGGCGCCCCATACTTTTCTGGCGGCCGGCACAGAGTGGAGGTGCGGGTCAGGTGATCAGCGTTCCACCGGACCCGCCGGCCAGGCGAACGGTGCGCAACAGATGCCACCCGGCCAGACCTCGCCAGGGTCTATAGGGCTCGAGCAGTTCGACCACGTCACGTTCGCCAGCGAGTGACCTTCGGCAGCCAGGGAGCAGCGTTGCGACGGCCGATCGATACGCGAAGTCGCCCGCGGGCAGCGCGTCCCAGTGGCCCTGACCGTGCAGCGCCAGCGTGCTGACCGTCCAGGCCCCGACGCCGCGGACGGAGCGCAGACGCTGCCAACCCTCCAGGTACCGGTCGGGGTCGTGCAGATCGACGCGCCCCGACGCGACCAGTTTGGCGGCCGCGATAAGCGTGAGCGCGCGTGACGCCGACAGCCCGCACCGCTCCAAATGACTGGGCGCAAGGCCGGCGACCGTGTCGGCTGAGGGGTAGTCAGTGAGGCCGAACGCAGGGCGACCGTGGGCGCGCAGGACGGCGCGCTTGATGCGCTGTGAGCGCTCGTCGTCGACGAGTTGCTCGCAGATCGCGCTGAGCAGGACGTCGAACGGCATCGCCCGCCGGTAGGGCCGAAGCCATGGTGCGTCACGAACCGACTTGCCGATCAGCGGATCGTCGATGTAGCGCTCCAGGAACGGCGCGATCGCGTCGTCAACGCCGGCCCAGAATCGGGCGCGCGCGACCCCGAGCCGAGCGAGGTCGGTGTCGGGCGCCCGCGCGTGCACTCGCACACCACCGTCGGGACGCAGCGCCGCTCCGATGATCACCGGTGACCCCGAGAGGTGGATCAGCCGTTTGATGTGGCGCGTGCCGCCGCGGGTCAGTCCGGACAGATGCCCGGGAAGTCGCAGCGGCGCAACCGGCTGGACGATGGTCTCGTTGCAGACGTAGTCGATGACCTGGGGTACCCGCGGGGCGAGAGCGCGACGCGCATCCGCCTTGAAAGCCTGCCCAAGGGCGAGGCTGTTGCCGAGTTGAGGCACAGTCAGCCGCCTCGGCAATAGAGGACGGATCGCAACGACGGACCACGGCGGCTGCTTGGTTGCGAAAGTAGCTGCCGCTCAGAGTGCTGCTTCTGCCGCAATCCGGCGCTACGGCGTTGCGGTTCGACGCGTGAGGTGGCCCGTAATTGGCGCGGGGCCCCGGCGCCGGCCAGCGGTTGGAACGCTCAGGCCGCTTCCTGCGAACCACCGTCCGCGTCCGCTCGAGATAGCGGCTGAAGGCTCTCGATCTCCTCGGAGGTCGTCTGAATCATCACGTGGAATCGGGAGTTCAGGCCGACCTTCTTGGCGAGGCGGGTGAGGGAGGCGGCGAGCGGTTCGTTGACGCAGTCGCACCGGACCCTCGTGTACCGCTCGCTGACGATGGCGTCTCGCCATCCCTCGACGATCGCCGTCTGGCGGTCGTAACGGCGCCCGCCCTGTTCGGCGACGATCGCCGCAGGGCGCTCTGCCCCGGGCCGCCAGACCGCGAGGTCGGGCAGGCGGGTGGCGTATCCGTGCTCCCCGCGGACCGGGATCGCCCACCGCTCGCGGCCGGCGGCGGCGAGCTCGCGTGAGGAGTACCAGTCGTTGCCGAGGCGTTCGTTGCGGGCCGCTGACCAGCCGACCAGCAGCGCGTGCGCCACGGTCGTCGGCGCCGGCTGCGACCTGTACCCGCGGAGCCCGCCCAGACCGAGAGCCTCGATCCCCGCCGGCGTGAGCCATGCGATCGATCCCTCGCCCCACAGCCACGCGCCTCGCCCCAACCACCCGGCCGCTTCCAGCTTGGCCACGTGCCGCCTGACGACCCGTTCATCGATGTCCAGTGCTGTCGCCACCGTCGGCAATGACACCACTCCCAGCCGGCCGATGAACTCACCGACCCTGATCGTTCCCGGTCCGATTCGTGAACCCGCAGCCATCAATCACCCACCTCCCAGGGCCGCCGTCCGCCCCCCCCCAGCCCCGCCCCCCCCCCCCACCCCGGAAAGCCC
>CAXTTD010000085.1:0-10782 GCA_964246945.1 uncultured Solirubrobacteraceae bacterium
TCGGGCTCGCCGGCGGCGCGGCGGGCGGCCCGCTGGTACTCCTCGCGGGTCGGCAGCCGGCCCTCCCGGCGCGCGGCGGCCACGCACTCCGCGTGGGCGTGGCGGCGGCGGCCGGAGTCGCCTTCGGGCGTGATCAGCACGTGGTCCATGAGCGCGGGCAGCTGGCCACCGCACAGCGGGCAGCGGTAGGTGACGGGCTTGCGGTTGCGGGCGGGCCGGATCACCCACCACCGCGCCGGGGGCGCCTTGGCCATCGGCGTGAGGATCGCAGGCGGGCGCCGGCGGCGCCGCCGCCCCTGCCCGCCGACCCCGGTATGGGGACGTAAGGGCACCCTCACACGCGCGGGGCGGTGGCTAGACTCATCGTCATGTCGACCGAGCGCGCCGATGAGCTACAGGGCCTCTCGCGCAGCGAGTCGCTACGCGCTTCCCCGCGCATGTTCGACTCCGACCTACTGGACAAGCTCTCGCGGGTCCATCCTGCGGTGCCACCGGTCATCTTCGTCCCCGTGATCGGGGTGCTGCTCGCGCTCGGCTTCGTCCACGGCGCGGGCGTGGCGACGATCGCCTGGGCCGCCGGGGGCTACCTGTTCTGGACGCTCACCGAGTACTGGCTGCACCGGGTGGTGTTCCACTTCGAGCCCGAGGACGGCATCGGCGCGAAGCTCCACTGGATCATCCATGGCGTCCACCACGACCATCCCAACGATCCGATGCGACTCGTGATGCCCCCGTCGGTGTCGCTCCCGCTCGCGGCACTGTTCCTCTACGTCTTCTACCTGGTGATCGGGGTGCCGGGCTTCATGCCTTTCGGCGCGGGCTTCCTCGGGGGCTACCTCGCGTACGACATGCTGCACTACCACGTGCACCATCACCGTCCCAAGACGGCGCTCGGCCGGCGACTGCGCGAGCTGCACATGCGCCACCACTTCCAGAACCACGACCAGGGCTACGGCGTGAGTGCCCCGTTCTGGGACCACGTGTTCGGCACCGCGCCAACCAAGCGCCCCGCCGCCCCGTCCCGGTAGTTAACCGAGCCCCGCTCGGGGGCCGTGAAACCCAGTTGGCGTGGCTGCTCGATGGTCGGTCGCGAGCGGAGGGGGCGGGATTCGAACCCGCGGTCCGGGAGTCCCGGACTCCGGTTTTCAAGACCGGTGCATTCGACCGCTCTGCCACCCCTCCGGGTGCACGCGCGGATGCTAGTGGCCACTCCCGCCGGGGGTCGTCGGCGGGCGCCCGCTCGGCCGCCCGGAGCGTAATGCCTGCTCTACACTGACCGTACCTCCGGAGAGGTGGCCGAGTGGCTGAAGGCACTCGCCTGCTAAGCGAGTATGGGGGGAAACCTCTATCGCGGGTTCGAATCCCGCCCTCTCCGCTGCCGCGACGGCCGCGCCGCGACGCCGTGCTCACCGGCTCCGGCCCCTCATAGGCCGCGGCTACAATCGCTGGCCTCGCGCCCGTAGCTCAGCTGGATAGAGCGTCGGTCTACGGAACCGAAGGTCGGGAGTTCGAATCTCTCCGGGCGTATCGCGAAACCCCTGCACCGCGGGGGTTTCGTCGTTTCCGGGGTCGTACGTCACGTCGAATATGTCCCCGATATGTCCCCGACCGGGCGTAGGGTTTGGCTATGGGCGAGCCTCTACGACCTCCCAGCGGCCACGTGTACCGTGTCGAGCGCAGCCGCGCTCCGGCCTGGTACATGAAGTACCGGCTTCCCGATGGACGCCAGGTCCAGAAGAAGCTCGGGCCGGCCTGGACCGAGCGTGGGCGCCCGGCCGCCGGCTACTTCACCAAGCGCCTGGCCGACGACGCGCTGCGCGAGGTCCTGTACCAGGCTCGCCGCGGCACGCTGCCCTCGACGACCCGGACGGGCGCCACGTTCGCCGACGCTGCCGTCGAGTACCTGCGCTACTGCGAGCACGACCGGGGCTGCAAGCCCTCGACGCTGCGTGACTACCGCTCCAACCTCAACGCCCACCTCCTCCCCGCCTTCGGCGACCGTGCGCTGGAGTCGATCACGCCGGAGTCGATCGATTCGTGGCGCCAGTCGCTGCCCGGACTGTCGAGTCGGACGAAGAACAAGCTGCTGGTCGTCCTCGGGGGCGCCATGGGCCGCGCGCAGAGCGTCTGGGGCCTGTCCGCGAACCCCGTGATCGCGGTCGAGAAACACCGCACGCGTTCCAGCGGCGAGATCGACGTCTTCTCGCCCGAGGAGGTGATGGCACTCGTCCGCGCCGCCGGCTCCGAGCAGGACGCCGCGATCTTCCTCACCGCCGCGTTCACCGGGATGCGGCGCGGTGAGCTGCTCGCGCTGCGCTGGCGCGACGTGGACTTCACCGGGTCGGGTATCCGAGTGCGTGCAAGCTACGCCGCCGGGCAGCTGACGACCCCGAAGTCCGGGAAGGTCCGCTCGGTGCCGATGGCGCCGGACATCGGCGAGGCGCTCGCTCGGCTGGGGCAGCGTGAGCACTGGACCGGCGACGACGACCTCGTCTTCTGCGGCGAAGCGGGCGGCTACCTCGACGGTTCCGCCCTGCGCCGCCGTTACGCGGCCGCGCTGGTCCGTGCCGGGCTACGTCCGCTGCGCTTCCACGACCTGCGCCACACGTTCGGGACGCGGATGATCGCCAAGGCGGGCATCCGCCGAGTGCAGGAGTGGATGGGCCACGCTGACATCCAGACGACCATGCGCTACCTCCACTACGCCCCGCAGGACGAGGACCCTCGCCTGGTCGCTGAAGCATTCCGGATCGAGGCCGTTCCCGAGCAGACAAGAAACCCATGATTTGCAGGTACTCGTCCAGAGCCGTCCGAAGACGTCCACAGACGTCCCGGCTCACATGGGCTCATCCACGGCCGTCGACGCGGGCGCGGATCCTCACCGAGCCGGATGCGAGATCATCGCTCCCGTGTCCGCGCGTGATCGCAGCGCCCAGTCGTCCGATGCCGCTCTGGGCCGACGTGCGGGCTCTTCGAGCCTCGCCCGGACGGCGAGGCAGTCCATCCGCGCGCGACGACGCGCTTCCGGCCAGCAAAGGGCCCGCCTTCGCTGCCCGTCTTTCACGTCGCGGTCGCCGCCCTCGCTCTCGGACGACTTTGGACGGGAGCACCCAGTGCGTGGAGTGTATGTCTGGGACGTCTTACTGGAGGGATGCGAGCGACGGCCGGCTGCTGGTGGCGCCCAGCGGTCTAAACGCGATGGGTGAGGCGGCATCGCGGGTGGCGGTTGCTCGAGCAGGAGTACGACGCCGGTTCGCGCCGCTCCAGTTGCGCCACGCCCACGCGGTGGAGACGTCCCGCGAGGGCGTTGCGCTGCTGGTCACCCAGCGCCAACTCGGGCACGCCGACCTCGCGATCACCTCCGTCCGTGGGATCGACAACACCGAGATCGTCTACGCCGTCCACGAACGTCCCGCGCAGATGATCCCGGCCACCCACGGCCTGTAGACCACGGCGGCCGGGCTGTCAGAGAGGGCGGCCGAGAAACGCCTCGAGCGCCAGCCAGGCCGCCGCGTGCGCGAGCGGCCCGATGCGGATCACGCCACCGTCGGCGTCGCGCTTGACCGTCGCATTGAGCCCCTGCTTCTTCAGACGGGACTGCTGCACGTGAGCTCGCTCAACCCCGGTGCGCCCGTGATAATGAGCATCGATCCCATGGCGGCCGCCCTCCATCGGCCACACCGACAATCGATCTGGCGCCCACAGCGGGCCGGTCTCGGCCGGCAGGGGCGTGTAGGGCACCAGGTCCGCGCGAGCGCTACGCCCTGACGTGCTCGTCTGCGCCGACCAGTGACGCTCGTTCGGGATCTCCCGGCCGTTGCTCCTGCTCCACATCGCCATGCCGGACACCTCGGCCGAACTCAGCCAAACCCCACCAGCAAGCCCGCAGACCCGAACGAACGTCCATCACCCGAAGCCTCCGACCACGCCCATCGATGCGCTCGCCGGCTCAGATCCGCAATGGCAACCCGGCGATGACGGTCGAGGTGCCGTACCAGCGATTCGTCCCGCGGCATAGGAATCGTCGGCTCCGGCGGCAGCTGGAGCCAAGTGCGATCGTCCGACGCGACCGCTCGGGGACACGCTTCTCGCCGATTGCGGGGCTCCGGTCGCGATGAGCAGACTCCGGCGGGTATCTATGTAGCGGCTCCTGAAGCTGTCGACGCTGACGGTGGACAAGGAGGGCTCGAGGTCGCGCGTGTCGCCCGCGGGGTGCGTGGCGAACGGCAGCAACGAGAACGAGGACGGGCCAGGAGACCGACTGCCGTGGGGCTCGCGCGCAGGAGACCGCTTCGCTCTCGCACTGATCTCGCTGGCGCTCGATGAGGTTGACGCGTCGCAGCTGCCTGACGGGCGCCGGGGAAGCGAGCCGCACACCTGAGCTGGGCTCAACCAGCCCGGACGAGCGCATCGCCACCCGGCATCGCCCCGACCATCGCAAAGCCAGCGATCCTCTTCGCGGCATAAGACTCATCCGCTCCGGCGACGGCTGGAGGCGAATGCGATCGTCGAGTGCAGCCCACTCAGAGACGCGTTTGTCGCCGGTAGCAGGACTTCCAGCGCGCTGCGGGATAAAGCTGCTTACCTATGCAAAGCGCGCAGCCGTTGACGTCGCTCCCAGTTGCTGTCCAGGTCGCTTCGACCTCCCAGTCAGTCGGGTTCGGTTGCCAGGCGCTGTCGAACGCCGGTGGAAAGCAGCACTGTTGACAAGAGTGCCCAGTTGCGACGAAGCGGGTGCGAGCGAGCCGCGAAGCGCGTTGCGCGTCCTCGCTGAGAGCGGCACTGGTGCGCATGCTGGCCACGCTGGAGGATTCTCCGAGCAACGTCCTCTAGGCCGCACGAGCGGTGGCTGTTCAGGACTCTACCGTGGTGAGTACCCGGCGCGCGGCCCAGCTCTGGGTGAGCTTTGATGGGGTGAGGCCGGTCAGTCTGCGTGTGTCATGCGCGAGGTGGGCTTGGTCGGTGTAGCCGGCCTCGGCTGCAGCACGGGCCAGATCGGTGTCGGCCACCGCGAGGAAGTGTTGGAGTCGCAGGATCCGCTGCAACGTTTTGGGTCCATAGCCAACGGCGCCCTGCATGCGACGCCGTAGCTGGCGCTGGCTGAGCCCAAGGTCTGCGGCGAGCCCGTCGACCCGCTGGTGCGGAGCGGCAAGTCTGGCGACGGCTGCCTGGACGACGGGGTCCGGTGGCCCAGCGAGGATCAGGCGAGCGGCGAGGCGGCTCACACCGGCGATCGCAGCGCGGGGGTCAAGTTCGCCGTGCAACTCGTCGTGCGGGTCGAGCCCGAGCGCACCCAACGCGACGCGCTGGTCGCGGATCGCTGACAGCGGCAGTCCATAGGCGGCGCCGCCCACTCCCGGCGCCAGTCGCGCACCGACGATCCGTTCCTCGGCCCGCGTCGCTACCCGCGCCGGTCCGGTGTCAGGCCCAGCGATCAGGGCGCCACTGCCCGACTGCCAGATGATGTCGGTGCAGGCATCGGGAAGCACTTGTACAGGCGTCCCATCTCCGCGGCGCGTCCACACGCACACGATCCCCGCAGGCAGCGCTGCGGGCGGCCACTCTCGGTAGACGTCCGTTTCATACAAGACACCTGCGGCGAACACAGGTTGAATGCTGGCATGAACATCATGAACCCTGCTCTATCTCGCGTCCGCCGCTGTGATCGCGCGCTGCCCGCGCGTGAACCTTTTGGCCTGGCAGCGGCGAAGGTCCCCGGTGGGAAGAGCTGATCGAGCAGCGCGTTAGCTTGATAACGCTTGGCGTCGCAGACCTCGCGCGGTCGCGTGCGTTTTATGAGGCGCTTGGGTGGCGCGGGCAACAGACTGAGGACACCGTCTTCTTTCAAGCCGGTGGCCTTGCGCTGGCCCTCTGGAGCCGAGACAAGCTGGCGGCTGACTCCGGAGTGCGCGATCGGGCGCCCGACGGGTCCTTTGATGGCATCGCACTGGCGCACAACGTCCGGTCACGCTCAGAGGTCGATGCGCTCATAGACGCTGTCGACCGGGCCGGCGCCACCATCACACGGCCGGCGTCGGAGACGTTCTACGGCGGATACGCGGCATGCTTCGCCGACCCCGACGGCCACATCTGGGAGATCGCGCATAACCCCGGCTTCGCTCTCACCAATGACGGGGCGCTGCAACTGCCCGACCTCAGCTGACCGCGCCGTCGTGATCAGCTCTCGCAAGACCCGTCCGGGGGCATAACACCAGAACAGGGCTTCGACACCGGAAGCCAGCGAACCCGCCGCGGCGACAGACCAGGAGCCGAACCGCGGGACGGCAGCTCCGCGTGCGGTGGTCAGGTTTCCCGGCGGCTGATGAGCCGGGCGGAGTTGGCGATGACCGGGATAGAGGAGAGCTCGTGTAGGAGCGCGCCGCTGATCGGGGTGAGGATTCCGGGGATGGTGAGGCCGACGGCGAGTCCGAGTACGCCGAGGGAGAACGCGAGGTTCTGTCGGATTGCTTTGAGCGCGTCGCGGGCGAGGGTGAGGAGGTGAGGTAGGCGGGCGAGTTCGTCGGCCAGCAGGGTGATGTCAGCGGTCTCGATCGCCAGGTCGGTGCCGCCGCGGCCCATGGCGACACCGACGTCGGCGACGGCAAGCGCGGGACCGTCGTTGACGCCATCGCCGACGAACGCGACGTGTCGTCCGGCGGCCTGGAGGTCTTTGACGATTTGGGCTTTGGCGGCGGGCAGCACTTCGGCGTGCACCTCGGCGATCCCGAGCTCTGCGGCGATGCGCTGCGCGGTGGTCTGGTTATCGCCGGTAATCAGCACGGTGCGGGTGTTGAGGTTGTTGAGGCGGGTGATGACCGCTTTGGCGTCGGGGCGCAGCGCGTCGCGCAGCACGAACAGGCCGGCGGGCTGATCCCCGATCGCCAGGGCAACGACCGTCGCTCCGGGTCCGGCCAGCTCGTCGGCTTGGGCGCGCAACTTGTCGGTCACGGCGACGCCATGTTCGGCGAGCAGGTCGGGACGGCCGACGAGCACGGAACGCCCAGCGGTCTGAGCGCGGACGCCAAGACCGGGGAGCGCCTCAAACCGGTCGGGGTCTGTCACCGAGATGTCCTGGCCGTGGGCGGAGTTGAGGATCGCCTGGGCCAGGGGGTGCTCGGAAAAGCGCTCCGCGCTGGCGGCGAGTCCGAGCAGCTCTCGGTCGGGGAGCCCGTCGAGCGCGATCGTCTGCAGCAGTTGGGGTTGGCCGTGGGTGAGGGTGCCGGTCTTGTCGAAACAGACGGTGTCGATCTGGTCCATCGCCTCGATCGTGGAGCCCTTCTTGACCAGACTGCCGCGCAGCGCGGCGTTCCCGATCGACGCGACCAGCGCCGTCGGGGTAGCGAGCACCATCACACACGGGCAGAACACGATCAGCATCGTGATCGCCCGCGACGGGTCGCCGGTAATCAGCCACAGCCCAGCGGCGAGCACCAGCGCGATCGGGGTGTAGAGCTTGGCGTAGCGGTCCAGCAGCCGCTCAATCGGCGCCTTCTCCTCCTGGGCCTCGGCGACCATCCGGCGGATCTGACCCAACGTGGTCTCGCTACCGACCTGCGTCGCGCGGACCTCGAGCGCACCAAGGCTGGCGAGCGTGCCGGCGAACACGGTATCGCCGGACTGCTTGTCGATTGGGACGCTCTCCCCGGTAATCGCGGCCTGATCCACGGCGGCACTGCCGCCCACCACCTCCCCGTCGACCGGTACGCGCTCGCTCGGTCTGACGAGCACGAGATCATCGACGCGCACCTCCGCGAGCGCGACCTGGCTCTCGACGCCGTCTCGGCGGATGGTGACCCGGTCGGGCAGCAGGCTGGCCAGCGAGTCCAGAGCGTGGTCGGCGCGCGCGGCGACGAACTCCTCGAGCATCCCGCCGGCGAGCAGCAGCACCGCGACCACCGCCGCGGCGGAGTAGTAGCCGACCGCGATCGCGGCAATCGTCGCGACCGACACCGGAATGTCGGCGGTGAAGTCACGCTCGCGGATCCCCTGGATCGCTGACCACCAGATGTACGCCGACCCGACCAGCGCCGCGACGAGATAGAAGATGCTGCGGCGGTGGATGTTTGACACTGCGCCGTCGGGATGGATCGCGATCGCGAGCACCAGCAAGACGAACGCCGCGACCGTGAACAGCGTCCCCGGCTCGGTGAGGAACTCGCCGTAGCGGCCTGAGAAGCTCCGCATCCCCCGGGCGCAGGTCGCGCACGCGTGACCGGCACGTCCCAGCGCGGAGCGGGGAGTCGATGACGCCGTCATTCACCGCTCCAGCCGAGCCAACCTGTGAACATCCGTTCAAATTAGCAAGTGGGCCGACCTGCGATCATCGCAGCATGGTCCACGGCGTCCAGGGCAAATCGCTACCTCCGGCGCACATCGACGAGCCGACCGCGACCGCCGTCGCGGTCACCATGCAGGCGCTCGCCACCCCCAGCCGCGTGCGGATCCTTGGACGCCTCCGCGAAGGGGCTTGCTCAGTCGGCGATCTCGCCGCCGCCGTCGCAATGGAAGTCTCCGCGGTCTCCCACCAGCTACGCACTCTGCGCCAACTCGGCCTCGTCACCGGTCAGCGCACCGGCCGCCAGGTCATCTACACCCTGCACGACGACCACGTCGCGGCACTGCTTAACGAGGCGGTGTTCCACACCGAACACCTGCGCCTCGCCTCCAGCCACCCCCACAGCGCGTCAGAAGCGTCGTAACTGACCGCGGCCACCCATCGTTGACAAGCGCGCGCACAGCGGAGAGACCCGCAGGAGTGCTGCTCGCACGAATTTTGGGGCGTTCGCTCGACTACTCCTTCGTCGTGGCCTGCAGGAAGAGCAGCAAGGTCGAGACGGCCGGTCCGGCGACTTTGCAGCAGCGGTACGCGAGGCCGAAGGCTTAGCGCCGCTGTTCGAGTGCGTTGGTTGCGGGGCAGCTGCGGCCTGCGACTTGTTCAGGCGTATTCGACGTAGTCCTCATGGGCGAGCCGCGGTAGCCGATCAAACCACGGGTCAGGTCCTGGCTTGCCGATGTTGACCACGAGGATGGTCTTCCAAGACCGGTCGGAGAAGAACTCGTCGTCGATGCCCGGACCGTTGAAACCGAGCATAGGTCCGGCGGCCAGCCCGGCGGCACGGACGGCGAGGATGAAGTAGCCGGTCTGAAGCGCCGCGTTGAAGATCGCCAGGCGCTCTCGGTTGGCGGCATCGGCCGTGAAGTCGTCGCGCAGTTCGGGACGGAACGGCAGCAGCTCGGGAATCTTGTCGTGAAAATCGGTGTCCGCGGCCAGCACTGCGACCCCGGGGGCGGTCATGGTCTTGGCGCGGTTGCCTTCGCTCATCTGCGGGCCGAGGCGTTCCTTGCCCTCGGGGGTGCGGACGAACAGGATCCGCAGCGGGTTGGTGTTCGCCATCGTCGGCGGCCATTTCGCGAGGTTCGTGATCGCGCGCAGCTGTTCGTCAGAGACGTACTCGTCGGTAAAGGTGTTCGCCGTCCGTGCTGCGGTAAACAGCAGCTCCTGAGCGGCAGGTTCAAGCAGGAGCATTTCGTCAAAGGACCGGGGCTGGCTATTGGAAGAGGTCATTGGCACCCAATAATAGTTGAGCAGTAAACTATCGTGAGGAGTGGCCGGGCATCCACGTCAACCGACAGTCCGCATCATGGATAGCGCCCATGGGTGCAGTGCTGCTCTGCTCCGCTGGAGAAGAAATCGACCGCGTCTTCTAGACCGTCCCCTTGGCGACATGAGCTGGAGCGGTCACGTCCCAGGTCGTTGGCTCGCCCGCGTTCCGCCGAGACGGCGGCTGAGCCCTCTGGTCGTCGAGCAGTCCGAGGAGCTCTCGGCCCTCGTCAACAACCTGGACCCGACGAGGACCTCGAGCCGTACGTCGACCGCCTCAACGTGAGCTGGCGCCCGACGGCGCCCTGCCCCGCGCGGTGGCGGCGACCCGGGCTTGGCGCGCGATCTGGAAGCGGTGGCCCAGCGCCCAGAAGAACAGCGCGAAACAATTCGCCGCACCGTCTCGGGCGAAGGCTCGGCCTGATTGCGTCAGTCAACGTTTCGCGAGCCGGCGGCCACTCGGCGCCGACGCTGGCGTGTAGGCGAGCTCGTAATGGCGATAGAGGTCGCTCTCATCGGCGGGACTTAGCTCGCCGCCCTGATCGATGCTCGGCGCGTCCTTGACCTGCTTCTTGGTCACGCTCACCTTCAACCCGTCCGGCGACGCCGTCGCGTCGGTCAAGGGCACGAACGTCAGATGCTTGCCGATCATGCCCTCTTTGACGGCGCCGAACACCGGCTGGTCGGTTTCGGTGTCGATGTAGACATCCTCGAGCTTGCCGATCTTCTCATCGTCACGATCGACGATCTCCTTGCCCTGCCAGTCAGCGAGATTCTCAACTTCGGGCATTCCGGCTCCTCTTTCAACCTGCGTGTGAGTATCAACGAGTATGTCCGCTCGACCGCGCATCCGAACCGCCGCTCCGCCGCGTGTGCGCTTTGCGGCCACCGTCGATGGCCCTACTTGCGACCTACGCGGCAATGGGACCTTCCGCTACGAGTACGAGGCACCTCGGCCACGCCGTCGGGGTCCTCGACGACTTCTGCTCCGGTCTGACCGTCGAGCTGAGCAGAAGTTCGGCGCTCACGGCCGCTGCGACGACGAAGAGCAGGAGCCAAGCTTTGCGTATTCGTGACTAGCTGATATGGGGGGATGGTTGATGCTGCAGTCACTGTCGGTCTTCGCTGATCGGGGAGGGCTCGGTCGAGGGGGCGGCAGCCGTGGCGGGTGCGCGACGCGC
>CAXTTD010000086.1:0-10678 GCA_964246945.1 uncultured Solirubrobacteraceae bacterium
AGGCCGACAGGATCGCGCGCATGCAGACCGAGAAGGCGCGGGACACGTTGAGCTCGTCCCAGGTGCCGCCGTGAAGCGTCCCCGCGACGAATTCCGCGAAGATGGCCTCCTGCTCCTCGGTGGAGCAGGCAGCGAACGAGTCGGAGCCCGCCCGCGTTCGGGCGCTCTCGTCCAGTCCGCGCAACACCCGGCGCCAGGTCTCCGGGTCCGGGGGCATGTCCGCGTAGCGAAAGCCGTCCAGCCGGGCGGCGGCCAGCTTCTCGTCGACCATCTCGGCGACCGGCACCCGGGGCTCGGCATCCTGCGCGGTGGCGACATCGCACAGCGCGCGCAGGGTCGGCCGCTCGGACTCGGCGAAGAACCGCATCGACGGCGAATCGCCGAGCCGTCCCTCGACGACGGCGCGCGTCGCCGCATCCCAGTTCTCGGCGTTGGCCAGGACGTCGTAATCGGGGTAGCGACCGATCATCTGCGGCGTCGTGCCCGCCCGCTGGCGCGGCAACCATGACGGATGTGGTGGCTCGCCGTCGGAGCGCAGATGCGGCAGATGGTCGGGGCTGCCCAGATCACGCCGGGACGAAGTCACGACCTGTCAGTCCTCGCGTCGCAGGACAGCAGCGAGCACGCCCAGGAACCCGACGATCGTCATCAGCCCGGGCGCCATGATCGGTGGCCCCATCGCGAGGTTGTAGCTGGCCTGATGGAACCCCCCGGGACGCCGGGCGACGCCGCGGGCGTGGTAATACTCGCCGATCAGGCCGTTGGCGGTATAGACGATCGCCGCGATCGGCAGATACGTCTTCGCCCACCGGCGGCTGAACACCCCGCCGATTCCCGCCACCACGACCGGCGGGGTCACGATGACCGGGCTCCACATCATCTTGTTGCCGAAGCTCGCGCGATAGTGCTCGAGGTAGATCTCGGCCGTCGTCACGGCGGCGGCGAACGCGGTCAGGCCCGACAGCGACCGCTCGAACCGGCCATGCTCGACATTGGCCAGCCAGCGGTCGATGCGATGTTCGCTCGTGCGGATCCTTCGCAAGGAGTACTCCCGGGTCGAGGTGGCCGTTGGATCGGGCCAGCGTGCATGACGCGACCGGGCGGACTGTACCCCCCGCAATGCGAAATCGTCAGCAGCCCCGCGTCGCGGACACCGAGCCCCGGTGGCGGGCAGCGCCTCTCCGCGGTGCGGCGATCAGAAGACCTGAAAGCGGTGAGTCCCGGTACGCGCCCGCCGTTTCCACGTCCCCCGGCAGAGGCAGCGCACACGAGCCGGTCGTCGTCGACCTTCCACTCGGGGTGAAGGCGCGTCCACTGCCACAGTCCACGCCGGAGCCCGCGCATCGGGCGACCCGAGAACGCGGTGCAGCGCACCACGACGGATCGGCCGGATGCCGGGTTTCACGCGCTCGACACCGGGCGCGGCACGCGCGAGGATACGGCCGATGACCGAGATGGGTGACGGCGCACGATCGATGAGGGCCGCGGGCGCGGGCTCGCCGGGCCCGTTCCGCACCGCCCACGATTGGCTGCGCAGACACGACCCCGGTTATGGCGCGCTGCGGCGCGCGGTGCGCGCGGCGGTGCTGATGCCGGTACTGTTCGCGATCGCCGACAAGGTGATCGCCAACTCCGAGGTCGCCTACTTCGCCGCTTTCGGCTCGTTCGCGATGCTGCTGCTGGTCGACTTCCCGGGCACGATCAGCGATCGGCTGCAGGCCCAAGCTGCGCTCGGAGTCGCCTGCGTAGTGCTCATCGCGCTGGGGACGCTCGCCTCGCAGTCGACGCCGGTCGCCGTGATCGCAATGGTGAGCGTCGGCTTCATGATCCTGTTCGCCGGGGTCGTCAGCTCGGTGCTGGCGAGCGCCGCGACCTCGTTGCTGCTCGCGTTCATCCTGCCCGTGACGCTTGCCGGCCCGGCCTCCGCGATTCCCGATCGGGTGGCCGGCTGGGGAATGGCCGCTGCGGTCTCCCTGCTGGCGGTCGCGTTCCTGTGGCCGGCCCCGGCCCGCAACCCGATCCGCACCACCGCGATCGCCGCCTGCCGCGCCCTGGCCGTGCGGCTGCGGGCCGAGACCGCCTGGGTTCTCAGCGACGGCTCAAGCGCCGCGCGGGAAACGTACGAGGCCGCCGTGGCCGCCGCCAATCAGACCGTGGGACAGCTCCAATCGCGATTCTTCGCGACTCCGTACCGTCCGACCGGCCTCTCCACCGACGCCCGCGCGGTCGTCCGGCTCGTCGACGAGCTCCGCTGGCTCGACACGATCGTCCTGCGCTCGGCGCCCCGGCACCACTCGCCTCACCCCAACCGTGTCGTCTGCGCGGTGAAGCTGAACGCCGCTGCGGTGCTCGAGGAGACCGCGCATCTGCTCGACACCCCGCAGCAACCGGCCGTGGCGCTCCAGGACGCCGTCGCGACACTGCGCGCCGCCCTCGGCCGGCTTGAGCGAACCACCATCACCGAGCTGCCGGGCGAGACCGTCACCGCCACCGAGATCTCAGGCAACGGCGGCGATGGTGCTCGGGCGGAGGCGATCGTCTCGGCGCTCGACCCGGGCTTCCGTGCTCAGGAGCTGAGCTTTGTGGTGAGACAGATCGCCACCAACACGGCCTACGCCGCGGCGGCGACACGACGAAGCTGGCTCGATCGTGTAACCGGGCGCCAGCCCGCGGGGTTCGCCGGAGCGTTCAGCTCGATCCGGGAACGCGCGGCCGCGCACGCCCGATGGGGCTCCTCGTGGCTTCACAACAGCCTGCGGGGCGCTGCTGCCCTCGCCCTCGCCGTGCTCGTCGCCGACGTGAGCGACGTCCAGCACGGGTTCTGGGTCGTCTTCGGGACGCTCGCGGTGCTCCGTTCCAATGCTCTCAGCACCGGGCAGAACGCGCTGCGCGCGATGGTCGGAACGCTTGTCGGGTTCATCGTCGGCGGCATGCTCGTGTACCTGATCGGCACGAACACCGCTGTGCTGTGGGTGCTCCTGCCGTTCGTGATCCTGTTCGCGGGCCTCGCTCCGGCGGCGATCTCATTCGCGGCCGGGCAGGCCGCGTTCACGCTGACCCTGCTCATCCTGTTCAACATCCTCATCCCGGCGGGCTGGAAGATCGGCCTGATCCGAATCGAGGACATCGCGATCGGCTGCGGGGTGAGTCTCGCCGTCGGCCTGCTGTTCTGGCCTCGGGGCGCCGCCGTCGCGCTCGGGCGCGCCCTGTCGGACGCCTATGTCGCCAGCGCCGGGTATCTCGCCGGCGCGGTCGCCTACGGAGTCGGGCGATGCGACTCCGGCGGTCCGGTGGCGCCGGCGCCTCGTGACCAGGCCCAGCGCGCCGCGGCCGCCGCACGCCGGCTCGACGACACCTTCCGCGGTTACCTGACCGAGCGGGGCAGCAAGCCCGTCCCGCTGGCGGAGGTCACGAGCCTGGTGACCGGGGTGGCCGGCGTGCGACTCGCCGCCGACGCCGTCCTCGATCTCTGGGACAGCGACGATCGGCGCGGCGACCGCTCGACGGCACGTCGTGAGTTGCTGGGCGCCGCGACACACCTGACGGGGTGGTACGACCAGTTCGCCTCCTCACTGGCCGGCGTGGAGGCGGTGCCGGATCCACTCGTCCCCGATCAGGTGGCGGACGGCCGGCTCGTCGACGCGGTCGCCCACGACCTGCGCGGCACCGACGGGCACGCCACCGCGACCGGTGTCAAGGTGATCTGGACTGGCGATCATCTCGACGCCGTCCGCCGCCTCCAGGAGACGCTCGTGGACCCGGCACGATCCGCGGTCGCCGAACACGCGCTGCGACCGGATCCCCTCGACGGTCACGGCTGGCTCCGTCGCTGACCCCGGGCGCGACACCAGCGGTGTCAATCCGGCGCAGATCGCTGCCGAGGGCGCGAAAGCGCGCACCGCGTCTGCCGCGTAGAGACGAAGGTGCCCTATCCGAGCTGACGCGCCGCGTACGTGAGTGACTGCCGGTGCACGATCGTGAGCAGGTCCCCCAGCGCGACGTTGGCGTCGATCAGGTGCAGACCCCAGGTCGGATTGGGGCTCGGCATCGGCGTCTGCGCCCCGCCCAGCGGGGTGATCTGAAGCACGTCCGCGCCGCCGCTGGTGCTGCACTGGGCGCGGTAGGCGTCGGGCTCGCTGAACCACACGGTGTGGGGATGCGGCTGGGTGAGTCCGAGCAGCTTGATCCCGGCGGCGATCAACGTACCCGGCGCAAAGGGCGCCGAGGGGAAGACCGGATCCAGATCTCGGGCTCCGGCCAGCGCGGTCGGGTTGACACACAGGACCTCGTCTCCGGGCACGGTGGTGCGGCCGAACAGGCTGTCGGCCGGAGGCGTCTGGTCGAAGGTCGAGAACGCGATCACGCAGCTGAGTTGCGTGTCGGAGTGACAGGCGGGGATATGCGCGAAGGTCCCTCCCTCGCTCCGGCCCTGCTTGACGAGCACGTTGCCACCCATGAGGATCGCCGACAGCATCCGGGCGCGAACCGCGGGTCGCCTGTCGACCATCTTGGCGATGAGCTGCTCGAGCACGAAGGAGCCCTGTGAGTGGCCGATGAGCACGAACGGGCGTCCATGATTGTCGTCCTTGAGGTAGGTCGCGAAGGCGGCCTCGACATTGCGCACCGGTACCTTGAGCTCTGCGGGCGTCTCCTGGTTGCCGGAGTCCAAGGCGCTCACCGTCACCTGGTGGTACATCGGCGCGTAGACCCGGCAGTACTGGGAGTACCGGGCCGCCTGAAACAGGGCGATCGAGCGTTGTTCGGGATCGACCTGGAGATTGGAGAGCGTCGTCTTCTGGTCGGAGACCGTCGGGTATACGTAGAAGCAGTCAAACGCGGGGTGCTTCGCCGCCGTGGGGTGGACCGTCCGCTCGGCGTGCAGAGTCGGGGAGTAGACGGTCGTCGACAGTCCGGGGGTGCAGGGATCGGGCCGCTGGCCGGGATGGCACAGCCATACGGTCTTGGCCGAGGCCGCCGACGACACCGTGAGCGCTGCTGCCGATATCGCCACCAACGCGAGCAGCTGCCGTAGCCACCTCTCCATGTCCGCATTATCCCGCAAAGCCCCGCGGCGTGCCCGGTGCCGGTCGCAGGACGTGCGCGATCACCGAGGCAAGCGCTTCCTGCGTGTCGCGTCGACGGGTTCGGCTGCGAGCCGGCGCGTGGTGAGCGTCCTGCGAGCCTAGACTCCGGGCGGTGGATACCGCCGCGCGCAGCCTGGCCCACTGGAGTGAGGCGGGCCGAGCCGAGATGGACGCCTTCTACGCGCTCGCGCGACGGGACTATGAACGGCTGGCCCGAGGCTTCATCAGCCATCCGGCGTGGCTACGGCGCGTTGCCGACGGGCGTTCCCACATCACATTGCTCGATGTCGCCTGCGGCTCGGGAAAGTTCCCGGAGGCGCTGCGCGACTTCGGTGGTATCGGCGCCCTCTCCGGTGAGCTGCAGATCGACTACGACCTGCTCGACCCGTCTCCCTTCTCGCTGCTGGAGGCCGCGCAGGCGCTGCACCCGCCGTTCGTCGGGGCCGCTCGCCATGAGAGCCTCGTGGAGGAACTCGACGACGCCGTCGGCCCCTTCGACGTCGTCTGGGCCACCCACGCCCTGTACTCGCTCACGCCCGGCGCGGTTCGCGCCGCGGCCGCCCGCATGCTCGCCGCGCTGGCGCCCGGCGGTGCGCTGCTCGTAGCGCAGGGCAGCCGGGAGGGTCACTACCTGCGCTTCTACCGCCATTTTCTCGACGACTTCCGCGAGGGCCGGGGCACGGGGTACGCCGCGTCTGAGGATCTCGCGCAGGCGCTCTCCGCCTGCGGCGCCGAGCCGCGCTCGGTCCGCCTCTCGTACGACCACACCACCTCGCTGGAGAACACCGTCACCGTCGAGGGATACCTCCAGCGATGCGCCTTCGACGATTCTGTCTCGCTGGAGGAGATGATCAGGGCTCCGCGCCTCGGTCCCTACCTGCGCGGCTGCCGCGACGAAGCTGCGGGCCGGTGGCGGTTTCATCAGGAGGTCGACGTGCTCCTCCTCGGGCCCGCCTTCGACGGCTTGGTCGCCTAGTCCGCTCGTACCGCCCGCGGCTCTCAGCCGGAGTCGCTGCCGACCTCGACGCTGGACGTGGCGAGTCGGGAGCTCCATCGCTCCTCGACGTGACCGAACCTCCAGAAGGCGAGCGCGCCGCCCCAGGTGACGATGAACATGCCGACGATCACGAAGCCGGCCCGGTTGATGTCGAAACCGGCCATGTAATGCCAGAACCCGCCGGTGAGATGCAGGCCGGTGAGCTCCATGGGGAGGATGCCGAGCACCTCGATGGTGCCGATGAAGAAGCAGATCGCCACCGACAGTCCGGTGATCGCGAGGTTGTAATACACCTTGCGAACGGGGTTGAAGAACGCCCACGAGTAGGCGAAGTTCATGAAGATGCCGTCGAGGGTGTCCATCAGGGCCATTCCCGCGGTGAACAGGATCGGCAGGCACAGGATCGAGTAGAACGGGATGTTCTGGGAGGCGAGCACGGCGGTGGTGGCCAGCAGCGCGACTTCGGTCGCGGTGTCGAAGCCCATGCCGAAGACGACGCCGACGGGGTACATCTGCCACTCGCGATTGATCGACCTCATCCACCTGCCGAAGAAGCGGTACATGAGCCCGCGGTTCTGCAGCTGGCGCTCGAGCTCGGCCTCGTCGTAGGTGCCGCGACGCATCGAGCGAAACACCCGCAGGATCCCGGCGAGGATCACCAGGTTGAGCAGCGCGATCAGGTACAGAAAACTCGCGGAGACGACGGTACCGAACACCCCACCGAACTGCTCGAGGCCCGAGTGCGGGTGCGACACGGCGTTGAAGACCGCCTTCTCGGCGACGACGATCCCGACCCCGATCGCCACAACGATCGTCGAGTGCCCGAGCGAGAACCAGAACCCGAGGCTGAGCGGGCGCCGGCCCTCGTTCATCAGCTTGCGGGTGGTGTTGTCGATCGCGGAGATGTGATCGGCATCGAACGCGTGCCGCAGGCCCAGGGTGTACGCGGTCGCCGCCACGCCGATGCCGAGACCCTTGTAGTGGGAGGGCACCACGAACAGGATGAACACACCAAAGCCGACGATGTGCAGGATCGAGATGAGCACCACCATCAACGACGCGCGACGCCGCTCGGCCGGGGTGAAGTCCTTCGCCACCTGGACGATGTAGGAGAGGATCCCGAACCGTCCGGGCGTACCGGGGAGCGTCGGACCACCCGCACTCGGGCTCTGGGTGCTCATCAGAGACCAACCCCTCTCCGGTTCTCGTTGACGCCAGGCCGGACTCCGGCCCAGTGCTCAGTTGGGAGCCCCCGCCCGCCGTCGAACGCGTAGCCCGTCGCGCAGACTACAGAAAGCTGCTCCTACTTGCAAGGTATTCCTACTTAGGCATCCAGGAACCCACCCTGCGTGGCGAGCTTCGCGCGCAGGATGAACGTAGGGGACTCGTCGCAGCACCATCGCTTCCAGGCGTGGCACCAGCCCATGCAATCGCTGTTGCGCGTCGGTCTCCGCGCTCGCATCGTCGCAGTCCCGGGCGTCCCACAGCGCTGCTTGGCTCGCAGGTAGTCCAGATGCGTCCGGAGCGTCTCGATCTCCACCACGACCCGCTCGGCGTGCCGCAACAGCAGGTCGCGCTGCTCGCCCGCGCCCTCACGTCCACGCAGGCGATTGGCCTGGTAGGTGCGCATGTCCTCGATCCCGACACCCATCGCGCGCAGGCAAGCGAGCGCCTGCAACGTGTTGAGATCCGCCTCGCGGTAGCGGCGGTGCCGACTGCTCGGGTCGCGCTCGATCGGGCCGATCAGCCTGACCTGTTCGTAGTAGCGCAGCGTCGGCTCACTCAGCCCGCTGCGCCAGGTACATCCTGGATGGTGAGTGCTGTCATCCGAGCAGCAAAACACACTTCACGCGCTTGAGGTCAAGGGAGTCGAGCTCCGACCGCGGGCTCCCGCGGCCGGCGAATCGGTCAGGGGCGCCCGGCGAGCCGGTTCCAGCGAAGGCTGACGTCTGCGCACTCCGCGCACACCTCCTCTTGAATCAGGCCGGCGGCCATCACCAGCCCGAAGGCCTTGCAGCTGCCCCAGCCCGTGCGTCAGTCGGCGTAGGCTCCGTCGCGCGCATGTCCTCTCAGCCGGCGAGCATCGTGATCCGGCATCGCGTCGAGTGGCTCGACACCGATGCTGCCGGCATCTACCACTGGACCACGGTGGTCCGCTTCGCCGAGGCGGCCGAGGCCGCCCTGCACAACGCGCTCGGCATCGCCGAGGACACCTTTGGGGCGACTCCGCGGGTGAGCGTTCGACTCGACTTCCACCGACCCCTGCGCTTCAACGACGAGGCCGACGTACGGCTCGCGGTCGACGCGGTCGGGCGCTCCTCGGTTCGCTACCGGCTGCTCGTCACCGACCTCACGCAGCGGCCGGTCGCCGACGGGGAGATCGTCACCTGTCTGGTGAGCCCGGACGGCGCGGGAGCACGTCCCTGGCCTGACCGACTGCGCCTCGCACTGACCACCGGCGGGGACCGGTCACGCTCCTTGCTCAGCTAAGGGCAAGTTCGACAGCGCCGTCGTCGGACGGTTCGCGATCTCCATCAGAGCCGCCGGTCGGCGCCGGCGGCGTCGCGACGACTCGCGGATCGGATCCTGGCGCGGCGCGAGGACGCCTCGTCAGGGCCTGAGCAGTTCGAGCAGCTCTCCGACCGGCTGCCGGCGGCGGATCCGGTCGGGGACCGGCAGGTGACGGTGGACCGTGTAGTGGTTGCGGCGCCCGCTGCGCTCGCGGGAGAGATAGCCGCCGGCGACGAGCTCGTCGACGATCCGGTAGGCGGCGCGTTCGGTGATCCCGACCTGCTCGCCGACGTCGCGCAGTCGGATCGCGGGATCGCCCGCGATGCACAGCAGGACGCGGGCATGGTTGGTGAGGAACGACCATCTCGGCGCGTCCGTCGTCAACATCGACGAAAGAATAGCTTTTCTAGAAATCAATGTCATGTATGGTGAGTGGCGATGATCACTTCTGAGGAGCGTGGACACCGTTATCGATGCCCCTGCACGCATGAGCTTCAGGTGTTCGGCCGGGGTCGTCATCGTGTGTACTTCGCGCGCGCCGACACCGCTCTGGCCGATCCCGTGATGTCAGGCGCGTGCCCGGAGTGCCGAGCCCCCCTGCCCGGCAAGCACCTGGCCGCGACCGACGGCGTCGTGTGATGGACGACACCGCGATTCGCGCCCTCGTGGTCCGTCTGGCCCGCCCCCGGGGCGAGGGCGGCCACGTCATCGAGCGCGCCGCGATCCTCGCCGCCGGTCAGGACTCAGCGGCGGTTGAGGCGTGGATCCTCGCCCACGCCGGGAGACCGGAGGCCCCGGCGGCCGCGGCCAGCGTCATCCCCGGGCTGCATGGCGGTCGGCTCCGCGACGCCGCCCAGCGCGACCACGCGCCGCGACGCTTCCTGCTCCCCGAGAACGCACTTGACGGCGATCCGCCGACCAGTTCACCACCCCCCGACAAGGAGTTCATGAATGCCGCCAAAGACCCCGTTGACGACGTCGAGCCGCACGGTCACCCCGCGCCAGAGCGCGGCTGAGCGACGCGCCGCGCAGATCGCCGGACTCGCCACCCAGCAGTCGCAGCTCAAAAGCGAGGCCGCCGAGCGGCGACGTGTCCGGGAGCTGCGCGGTGATCCGGTGCCCTATACCCGCGCCGGCGCCAGCGCTCGGCAAGCCGCCTCGCGCTGACCCCGTACCGCCCGCGGCCGTCAACGCCGCCGTGCCGGCGGCTCGAGCGCCGGATTGGCGAAGAACACGTCGCCGGGGCTGATGGTCACGCCGGGCGGGACGATCTCGTCGATGCGATCGAGCACGTCGTCGGAGAGGGTCACGTCGGCCGCCGTGAGCTGGGATTCGAGATGCTCCATCGTCCGCGGGCCGATGATCGCGGCGGTCACCGCCGGGTGGCGGATCACGAACGCGAGCGCCATCTCGATGAGCGTGATCCCCGCCTCGTCGGCGAGCGCCCCGAGCGCGTCCGCGGCGTCGAGCTTGCGCTGATTCTCCGGGCTCGACATGTCGAAGCGGTGCGGCATCATCGAGGCACGGTTGGAGGCCGGCGGTTCGACGCCCTTGCGGTAGCCGCCAGACAGCCATCCCCCGGCGAGCGGGCTCCACGGGATGACGCCCATCCCGTGGCGCCGGCAGGTGGGTAGCACGTCGCGCTCGATCTCGCGCACCAGCAGCGAGTAGGGCGGCTGCTCGCAGACGAACCGCTCCCGCCCTCGCTCCCGCGCGGTCCACTGCGCCTCGACGATCTGGGAGGCGGGGAACGTCGAGGAGCCGATGTAGCGGACTTTGCCGGCGTGGACGAGGTCGGTGAGCGCGCCAAGCGTCTCGTCGATGTCGGTGTCGTCCTCGGGCCGGTGGATCTGGTAGAGGTCGATGTAGTCGGTGCCGAGCCTCCGCAGCGAGTTCTCGACCTCCTGGACGATCCAGCGCCGGCCGTTGCCGAACTGGTTCGGGTCATCGCCCATCGAGCCGTGGACCTTGGTGGCGAGCACGACGTTGTCGCGCTTGCCGCCGGCGAGCGCCTTGCCGACGATCTCCTCGGACTCGCCGCGCGAGTACACGTCGGCGGTGTCGATGAAGTTGATCCCGGCGTCGA
>CAXTTD010000087.1:0-9516 GCA_964246945.1 uncultured Solirubrobacteraceae bacterium
GCCGTGCGGGCTCCCGGTCGACTGCGAGCCCTCGCTCGACTCCCCGCCCGCGTCCGGATCCCCGCCCTCGGCTCGATGAGGCGGCGTGCGGGTGGGTTGGCTGGGCTCGTGCTCCTCGTGGTTGTCGTCCTCGCCACCGGGGAGGCCGTCCTTGCCGGGATGCTCGTCTCGTTCGTCGTTCATGGTGACGCGCTACCCGTCGGTCCGGGGTTGAATCGCGCCGTGGCTGGCGTGGCTGGCGAGGGCCGGGGCCCGTGGCGCGTGGCCCGGGGCCCGTGGCCCGTGGCCCGTGGCCCGGGACCCAGGACCGGGGGGACCAGGACCCGGGGGCTGGAGCCTGGGCGCCTGGGGCCCGCCCGAGATCCCGCGCGACCGCAAGGCCGGGGAGCGCCGGGATGGGCACCCCACATCTCGCACACACTGGCGGGACGCAGTCCGGAGCTGTGAGATCCTCATCGCCGGGCGGCAGCGATCGCACATGTCTCTCGTCGTGATGACGCGGCTGACCGAAAACGCGAGAAGCGCGCCTCGGTCCAATGAGTGGGGAGCCGACACCCGAGCGCGCGACGGCGACGGCGCGACGGCGACGGCGACGGCGCGACGGCGACTCCGCCGATCGGGCGCCCTGACGCGAGGCGCTCGCGCGCGCTCGGCGAGTCCGCGCGACGGTTAGAGCAGCCCGCTGAACGCCTGGGCGGCGTGATCGGCGAAGTGGAACAGCAGCGAGGGGAAGACGCCGAAGCCGATCGTCGCCGCAGCGCACCCGCCGGCCACGCAGGCCGGACCACCGGCACCGGCCGCGCTCGCACCGACGTCGGCCTCCGGTGACCCCCCGGCGAGCGGGGCGAGTCCCCCGGCGCCGGTGAGCGAGGCAACCCGCTGGACGAAGCCGGCACCCGGGGAGGGCGTCTCGACGCGCATCCACATGGTGGCGATCACCCGCAGGTAGTAGCCGAGCGAGATCATCGAGCCGAGCACCAGCACGATCGCGAGCCACGTGTAGTCGCCGTTCACCAGCGAGCGGATGATCTGGAACTTGGCGATGAAGCCCACGGTGCCGGGAATCCCGGCGAGCGACAGCATCGCGATCGTCATCGGCCACGCGAGCAGCGGACTGCGGGCGCCGAGGCCGGCGATTCCCGAGAGCTCGTCGCCGTCGGCGCGCTCGTTCTGGGTGGCGACGATCACCGCGAACGCCGCGAGGTTCATCAGCAGGTACGCGATCAGGTACAGCACCGTGGCGTTGACGCCGAGGCGCGTGCCGACCACGACCCCGGCGAGCATGTAGCCGGCCTGGGCGACGCTTGAGTAGCCGAGCATCCGCTTCACCGAGGACTGGGAGAGCGCGCCGACGTTGCCGACGATGATGGTGATCGCGGCGATGGTCGCCATCGCGGGCGCCCAGTCGTTCTGGATCGGCAGGCCGGCGACGTCGAAGAAGCGGATGATGACCCCGAGCGCCGCCGCCTTGGTGGCGACCGCCATGAACGCGGTGATCGGCGTGGGCGCGCCCTCGTAGACGTCGGGGGTCCACTGGTGGAAGGGGGCGATCGAGGCCTTGAAGGCGAAGCCCACGAGCGCGAGGCCGACGCCGGTGAGCAGCATCGGGCTGCCGAGCAGGCCGGCGCCGAGGTTGCCGCCCGAGATCGCGCTCGCGATCCCGGTGAAGTTGGTATGGCCGGTCGCGCCGTAGATGAGCGCGAGCCCGTAGAGCAGGGTCGCGGAGCCGACGGAGCCGATCACCAGGTACTTGAGGCCTGCCTCCAGCGAGCCCTCGCGGAAGAACTCCGAGGCGCACAGCACGTAGAGCGGGATCGACAGCAGCTCGAAGCCGAGGAACAGGGTGACGACGTTCGTCGCGGAGACGAGCGTCGCCATCCCGAGCACGCTGAACAGCAGCAGCGCGTGGTACTCGCCGTGGCCGGCGCTGCGCGAGGCGCGGCCGCGCATCGAGAGCACTACGCACGCGATGCCGGCGACCGCGAACAGGACGTCGAGGATGAGCGCGAACTGGTCGACGCGCAGCGCCCCGTCGATGATCGACAGCGGGTGGTGAAACCGGATGCCGGCATCGACGATCGTCGCCGCGAGCACGAGGATCGTGGCCATCGGGACGACCCGGGCCCGCAGCGGCTCCGCGGAGCGCCCGCCCATGATCCCGATCATCAGCACCCCCATCGCCCCGCCGGCGAGGATGATGAACGGCAGCAGCGACGCGTAGTCGATGTGGGGGCCGTGGAAGGTCGCCGCGGCGAAGGGGACGAGCGAGGTCATGGCGTGTGGGCGGCGTCGGCGAGGGCGGAGTGGGTGCTGTGGGCGGTGAGCAGGGTGGTGGCCGCCTCGGTGCGCGTGACCGCTTTCTGGGAGCGGTGCAGCCCGAACTGGGGGTAGAAGGCGAACACGAGCACGGCGAGCAGGATGGGCACGATCGCGACCGCCTCGCGGGTCGTCACCTCGAACGAGGTCACCTTCGGCCCCGTGCGGTTGTGCATCGAGCGGATGAACAGGCGCAGCGCGTAGGCGGCGGCCCCGACCACGCCGGTGGAGGCGAGGATCGCGAACGGGAGCTTGGTGTCGAAGGTGCCGAGCAGGATCTGGAACTCGCCGACGAAGTTCGAGGAGCCGGGGATGGCGAGGGTGGCGAAGGTCGCCACCAGGGCAAGGGTCGCCAGCACCGGGGCGCGGAAGGCGATCCCGCCCATGTCGGCGAGCTTCTCCGAGCCGCCCGCCCGGGCCGCGGCGGCCGCGACGATGAAGAACAGCGGCACGGTGACCAGCGCGTGGTTGGCCATCTGCAGCAGCGCGCCCTGGGCGCCGGTCGGCGACAGGGAGAAGATGCCGAGGGTGATGAAGCCGAGCTGGGCCACCGAGGAGTAGGCGACGACGAGCCGCGCGTCGGGCTGGGTCATCGCCACCAGCGTGCCCCAGATGATCGACACCAGCGCGATCACCAGCATCAGCGTCTGGAAGTGCACCGCCGCATAGGGGAACAGCGGCAGCACGATCCGCAGCAGGCCGTAGGCGGCGACCTTGGAGAGGATCGCCGAGAACACCGCGACCGCCGGGATCGGCATCGCCTTGTATCCGTCGGCGAGCCAGCCGTGGAAGGGGACGAGCGGCATCTTCACCAGGAAGGCGATCGCGAAGCACATGAAGATCCAGATCTGCGAGGCGTGCGACAGCGGATGCGCCTGCAGGAAGCTGAACGTGAAGTTCAGGCCCGTCCCCGAGGGGGCGGACAGGACCCCGGTGGCGATCGCCGCCACCAGCATGAAGAACGACCCGACGAGCGTGTAGATGACGAGCTTGGTCGTTGCCGGCACCCGGTTCTCGCCGCCCCACACTCCAGAGAGAAAGAAGAACGGGACGAGCATCAGGTCGAAGAAGATGATGAACAGGGCGAGGTCCTGGGCGCAGAAGGCGCCCAGCACCGCGGACTCGGCGAGCAGGAAGTTGAAGTAGAACACTCGCGGGCGCTCCCACTCGCGCCCGGCGCACCACAGCATCGCGGCGGCGAACACGATCGTGGTGACGAGCACCAGCAGCACGTTGAGCCCGTCGAGGCCGAGCTTGTAGTGGATCCCGAGCGCCGAGATCCACACCTTGTCGGTGACGAACTGGAGGCCCGTCCCACCGGAGTGGAAGCGGGCGATGAACGACACCGCGATCCCCAGCGTGGCGAGCGAGCCGGCGACCGGCAGCGCGCCGGAGAGCCGCGCGGGCAGCGGCAGGAAGGCGCCGAGCACGCCGACGGCGAGCGGCAGCCAGATGAGGATCGAGAGCGTCATGTCTGGAGCAGGAAGTAGAGCGCCATGGCGCCGATACCGACCATCATCAGCGCCACGTAATAGCGCAGAAAGCCGGTCTGAGCGCGACGCACGGTGGCCGACAGCGCGCGGGTGAGCCCGGTGGTCGAGCCGGTGACGCCACCGCCGATCAGCCCGTTCTCGAGCGTCGACCCGGCGAAGCGGCCGACTGCGAACGCCGGACGGGTGACGAGCGCGTCGATCGCCTCGTCGAAGTACCACTTGTTGTAGAGGAACGCGTGCACGGCGGGGAGCCGCGCCTGCAGGCGGGCCGGGGCGCCGACCTCGCGCACGTACAGCACGTAGGCGATCGTGATGCCGGCGATGCCGACCAGGGTGCCGATGATGAGGCCGATCCAGGAGGCGCTCGTCGAGGGCTGGTTGGCGTACAGGCGCGAGCCGGCGAAGGTGGGGGCGAGGAACCGCGAGATGCCGGAATCGACGCCTGGGATCTCGATGTAACCGCCGACGATGGCGAGGATGGCGAGGATTGACATCGGCAGCCGCATCGTCCAGTTGCGCTCGGCGATCGCGTGGTCGGGGCCGGGAAAGCCGACCTCGGTGTCCTCGAGTTCCCCGGTGCCCGGGTTGAAGCCGCTCTCGGCGTGGTGCGGGTGGCCGTCGATGAGCTCCTGGGCCTCCGGGCACGGCTCGCCGAAGAACGTGCGGAAGATGATGCGGAAGGTGTAGACGCCGGTGAGCAGCGCGCCCAGGTAGCCGAACACGCCGAGTACCACGAAGCCACCGCCGCGGTGGATCGTGTAGCCGAGGATGTCGTCCTTGGAGAGCCAGCCCGCCGAAGGGAACACGCCCGACAGCGCGAGGCCGCCGGCGATGAAGCAGATGAACGTGAACGGCATCGCCTTGCGGAAGCCGCTCATCTTGTCCAGCGACTGCTCGCCGCCCATCGCCGAGATCACCGAGCCCGCGCCCATGAACAGCAGCGCCTTGAAGAACGCGTGGGTCATGAGGTGGAACATGCCGCCGGCGTAGGCGCCGACCGAGACGCCCATGATCATGTAGCCGATCTGGGACATCGTCGAGTAGGCGATGACCCGTTTGAGGTCGGTCTGCACGACCGCGATCGACGCCGCGATCACGAGCGTCGCGCAGCCGATGATCGCGCCGACGTCCGCGGAGGTGGTGGCGATCTCGAACAGCGGGTGCATGCGCGCGATCAGGTAGACGCCGGCGGTGACCATGGTCGCGGCGTGGATGAGCGCCGAGACCGGGGTCGGGCCCTCCATCGCGTCCGGCAGCCAGGTGTGCAGCGGGACCTGGGCGGACTTTGCGAACGCTCCCACGAGCAGCAGCAGCGTGCCCGCGACGAGGTCGGTCGAGTTGTGGTGGAAGACGTGGGGCGCGGCGGCGAAGCTGCCGAGCAGGCTCAGCGTGTGGGTGTGGCGCAGGATGAAGAACGTGCCGAGCACGAGGCCGACGTCGCCGAGCACGTTGATCACGAACGCCTTGATGCCCGCGCCGGTGGCCGTGGTGCGCCGGTACCAGAAGGAGATGAGCAGGTACGAGGCCGCGCCCACGAACGCCCAGCCGACGATCAGCAGCAGGAAGTTGCCCGCGAGCACCAGCACCAGCATCGAGAACACGAAGAAGTTGAGGAATGCGAAGTAGCGCGAGCGGCCCTCGTCGGACTTCACGTAGGCGATCGAGTAGATGTGGATGAGGGTCGAGACGCCGCTCACCACCAGGCACATGAACAGCGACAGCGGGTCGACGAGGATCCCGAGCTTCGCGTCGAGGCCGGTGCCGACGTCGTAGTTGTACAGCGAGGAGGTGAGCTCCCGGTGGCCCTCGGGCAGGCCGAGCATCGAGATCAGGCAGGCGACCGACGCGGCGAACGACAGCGCGATCGCCAGCGAGGCGATCCAGCCGGCGGCGGGCCCCACGCGCCGGAAGCCGAGCGCGAGGAGGATCGTGCCGATCAGCGGGAACCCGACGATCAGCCAGCCGTAGGTGACGGTGCTCATCCGCGAAGCTCGTTCAGTTCGTCAACGTCGACCGCGAGCTGCCGTCGGTAGATGGCGACGATCAGTCCGAGCCCGATCGTCACCTCGCAGGCGGCGACCACCATCACGATGAGGGCGAAGATCTGCCCGTCGACGCCGCCCCACAGCCGACTGAAGGCGACCAGGGCGAGGTTCGCGGCGTTGAGCATCAGCTCCAGGCAGAGCAGGATCACCATCGGGTTGGGGCGCACGAGCACGCCGACCGCGCCGATACAGAAGATGAGGACCGAGACGGTCAGGTACCACCCGATGTCCACGGCTCACCAGCCTCCGCTGACGCCGGATCTGCCGCCGACCTGGGATTCGCTCTCGCGGGTGGAGCCGTGCAGGCCGAGCGGGTCGGTCTGCGCCGCCGAGGCCTCGTCCGAGGTGGTGCCGGATCCCGGGCCGCCCGAGCGTAGCCCCGCGCCCTCGGCCATCGTCCCGGTGAACGCCGGACGCGGGCGATCGGCAAGCTCCTCGTCGATCCCGTCGTCGTCGAGCCCCCGCCGGCGCCGGGCGAGCACCACGGCGCCGATCGCGGCCACCATCAGCAGCAGCGAGGCGACCTCGAACGGGTACAGGTAGGTGGTGAGGAAGGCGGTGCCGATCTGGCGCGGCGTGCCGAACACGGTGGTGAAGCGCGCGCCGGTGGTGTTGACACCCTTCAGCGCCGCGCCGAGCACGGCGAAGAACAGCTCGATCGCGAGGCCCAGGCCGAACAGCGGCGCGAGCACGCGCAGCGCGCCGCCCGGCCGGTGCAGCGGCTCGTCGCCGTCGCCCACGTAGGCGACCACGAACACGTAGAGCACCATCACCGCCCCGGCGTAGACGACGACCTGGGCGGCGGCCACGAACTGGGCGCGCAGCAGCAGGAACAGCGCGGCCAGACAGATGAGGTGGCACACGAGTGCGAGCACCGCGTAGAACGGGTTGCGCACCATGACCACGCCGATCGCACCGGCGATCGCGCCGATGGCGGCGATGAAGAAGATGACCTGCGACACGATTGCGCCCCGGCCTATTCGCCCTCGGCCCGCAGCGGCGTGCGCTCGATCGGCTCGGCGAGCAGCATCTCCTTGGTGAAGATGAGATCCGAGCGGGTGTAGTCCGACATCTCGTAGTCGTGGCCCATGGTGATGGCGTCGAACGGACAGGCGACCTCGCAGTAGCCGCAGAAGATGCAGCGGCTGAGGTTGATCTCGTACACCGCGGCGTAGCGCTCACCGGCGGAGACCTTGTTCTCCGGGGTGTTCTCGGCGGCGACGACCCGGATGCAGTCCGCCGGACAGGCGGCGGCGCACAGCGAGCAGCCGACGCACTTCTCAAGCCCGGTGTCCTCGAAGCGGTGCAGCTTGTGGCGGCCGCGGTAGCGCGGGTACACCGGCGTCTTCTGCTCGGGGTACTGGATCGTCGTCACCCCCTCGGGGATCCGGGCGAGGGTCGTCTTCAGCCCTCGCAGCGTCTCCCCGAACACCCGGTAGGTGCCGCGGGTCCGGCCCGGCTTGGGCTGGCGGAAGACCTCGATGACGTCGGCGGAGGGATCGTAGGGAGTCATGGCAGTGGCGGGGTGTTGGGGGGCGGGATCGAGATCTAGTGGGCGGCGACGACGACGATCGCGGTGACGAGCATGTTGAGCGTCGCCAGGGGGAGCAGGATCTTCCAGCCGAACGACATCAGCTGGTCGTAGCGCAGCCGCGGCAGCGTGGTGCGGATCCAGACGAAGAAGGTGAACACGAGAAACATCTTGGCGAGCACGATGAACGGGTCGATGAACCCCGGTATGTGCGGGTTGCCGGGGATCGCCCAGCCGCCCAGGAACAGGGTCACCGCGAGACCGGAGACGACGATCATGTTCGCGTACTCGGCGAACAGGTAGGCGACGAACGCGGTCCCACCGTACTCGGTGAAGTAGCCGCCGACGATCTCCGAGTCGCCCTCCACCACGTCGAACGGCGCCCGGTTGGTCTCCGCGAACGACGCGGTCATGAAGATGAGAAACCCCGCGAACTGCGGCACCACGTACCACATGCCCTGCTGGGCGTGGACGATGCCGGTGAGCGACAGCGTGCCCGAGGTGATGATCACCCCGACGAGCGCGAGGCCCTGACTCACCTCGTAGGAGATGAGCTGGGCGGCGCCGCGCATCGCGCCCAGGAACGAGTACTTTGACCCCGAGGCCCAGCCGCCGAGCATGATCCCGTAGAACGCGATCCCGCCGAACGCGAACACGAACAGCGGACCGACCGAGACGTCGATGCCGTACAGGCCGACACGTTCCCCGAAGATGTGCTGAACGTTGCCGAAGGGGATGATCGCGAGCGAGGTGACCGCGGTGAGGATCGCGATCATGGGCGCGATCCGGAACAGGAAGCCGACCGAGGTGGTCGGCCGGAACGGCTCCTTGGTGGCGAACTTCACGATCTCGGCGAGCGGCTGCATGAGGCCGTAGGGACCGACCCGGTTGGGGCCGTAGCGGTTCTGCATGCGCCCCATGAGCTTGCGCTCATAGATGATGAGGATCGGCAGGACGGCGAAGATGATCCCGAAGATGACGAGCGCCTTGATGATCTGCACCCACCACGGCTCGAAGTAGTTGACGTCCGCGAGGACCGGATGCAGCGCGATCACGCTTTCCGCACCTCGATCAGCGGCTCGGTGAGCACGTTGGCGGAGTCGGTGGCGATGCCGTCGGCGAGGAACGCGCTACCCGGGGGCACGGTCGAGCGGATCACCGCGGTCGCGTCCAGGCGCGTGCCGTTCTGCGCCACCACGACCGCCTCACCGTCGTGGATCCCGCGCGCGCGGGCGTCGTCCGGCGAGAGTTCGACGTGCTGAGCGGTGACGAGGTACTGCAGCGCCGGGGAGATCTCCACCTCGGGGGACGCGAACAGGGGTCGGTAGGTGCCGAGCGCGAGATGGCCGTCCGAGGCCGCCCGCGGAGCGCTCTGCAGCCGGGTGATGCCCCACGCGCCGCCGAGCGACATCTCGATCGCGCCCGGCCGTTCGGGCCAGCGCACGCCGTGTCCGGCGAGCTCCTCGAGCGTGATCCCGGCGTAGACGGGGACGGTGTCGGCGATCGTCGCGTACACGTCCTCGGCGCGGCGGATGCCGGCGACGTCGAGGCCGCAGACGGCGGCGAGCTCGGCGATCACCGCCCACCCGGGGCGGACCTCGCCGGGATGGGAGATCGCGATCCGCAGCCGCTGCAGGCGACCGTCGGGGTGCACGACCGTGCCCTCCTTCTCGGCGTGGGATTCGGCGGGGAAGATGACGTTCGCGTGCTCGCGCAGGCCGTCGGTGAGCACCGAGGCGTGGGCGATCACGAGGCCGGCAGCGCTCATCGCGCGGCGCCACAGCTCCCGGTCGCCCATGTCGCGCACCGGGTCGGTCTGCACCAGGTAGAGCGCGGTGACCTCGCCGTCCACCGCCGCCTGGGCGATCGCGCCCACCGATCGGCCCCGCTCGTCCTCCGGCAGCACCGCGTAGCCGGGACCGGCATCGGGGACGGCGCCGACCTCGCGCAGGCCGCGGGCGTTGGCGCTCGCCGGGACCATCATGAGGCCCGCGCCGGCGCGATCGCCGAGGCCGAGCGTCTGGGCAATGCCGAGCAGCATCGTGGCGGCCACGGCGCCGATCCGTTCGCCGTAGAGGATGACCACGTCCTCGCCGCCGTCGCGCAGCCGCGCGACGCGGGGCCCCACGGG
>CAXTTD010000087.1:9526-10676 GCA_964246945.1 uncultured Solirubrobacteraceae bacterium
CCCCCCGCGGGCCGCCCCCGCCCCCCACCCGGCCCCCGCAGCCCCCCCCCCCCGCCCCCCCCCGGGCGCCCCCCCGCGCCCCGAGGTCCCGAACGGTCTGCCCGAGCGGCTGCGTCGGATCGTCGTCGCCGGTGAGGCCGCGGTGCAGCGCGTCCAGGAACTCCGCCTCGGCGCCCGGCGCGTAACGGGCGCACAGGCGGGCGTTGCGCTCGAGCGCCGTCGGCCGAGCGGTGGCGATCGCGAGCGCCGAGCCGTGGCGACGCACGCCCTTGCGGATCCGCAGGTCGAGGATCGGCATGTCCTCCATCGGGTCGCAGCCGACGAGCAGCACGGTGTGGGCGAACTCGATGTCGGGGACCGTGGCCTGCAGCTCGGGAGCAGCGAGCGTGCGGGCGAGGTCGGCGGGCAGCGGGCTCTCGACGAGTCGCGAATCGATGTCGCGCGAGCGCAGCCCCTCGCGAATCAGGCGCGAGAGCAGGAAGCCCTCCTCGTTGGTCGCCTGCCCGCCGACGAGCGCCGCGGTACGCCCGGGGTGCTTGGCGATCCCGCGGGCGGTCTCCATCGCGCGCTCCCAGGAGACCTCGCGCAGCTGGCCGCCGTCGCGCACGAGCGGACGGGTGATGCGATCGTCGGAGTGAATCGCCTGGTAGGCGAAGCGGCCCTTGTCGCACAGCCAGCCGTCGTCGACGCCCGGGTTGCCCTCGTGGTCGCGCACGAGCACCCGGGCGACGCGCTCGTCGCGGACGGTGAAGCTGACGTTGCACTGGGCCGGGCACAGCGTGCAGATGCCGCCGGCCGACTCGATGTCCCACGGCCGCGCGCGGAACCGGTAGGGCTGGGAGGTGAGCGCGCCTACCGGGCACAGCTCGATGATGTTGCCGCTGAACGGGGCCACGTAGGGGTGGCCGTCCTGGGTGCCGACGTAGGTGTGGGCGCCGCGCTCGGTGAAGATGAGCTGGTAGTCCTCGGAGATCTCCTGGGAGAAGCGCACGCAGCGGTAGCAGAGGATGCAGCGCTCGCGGTCGATCGCCACCAGCGGGGAGAGCGCCAGCGGCTTCTGGAAGTGGCGCTTGGGCTCGATCATGCGGCTGCGGCCGAGGCCCCAGCCGAAGGTGATGTCCTGCAGCGGGCACTCGCCGCCCTTGTCGCA
>CAXTTD010000088.1:0-1486 GCA_964246945.1 uncultured Solirubrobacteraceae bacterium
TCGCCCCCCGACCCGCGGCCGAGTCGCCCGCACCGCGCGTCTGGGCCGGGTGGCGATCGGCGGTGCCGGGCGCTGGGCGGGGGACCGTATCGACGCGCGGGGCACCGAGGCCGAGCAGCGCCGGCGGCGCGGTGACCGGATCGTCGCCACCATCGACGCGCTGGTCGACCAGCTGGCGGTGATGCGCGGGGCGGCGATGAAGGCCGGCCAGGTGCTCTCGACGGTCGAGTTCCCCGGCCTCGATGCCGATCAGGCCGAGCACCTGCAGGCCCGTCTGGGCTCGCTGCGCGACAGCGTGCCCGCGGTCTCGTGGAAGGACATGCGCGGCGTGCTGCGCGCGGACTGGGGCGAGAATCCCGAGCGGGTGCTCGCCGAGATCGACCCCGAGCCCGCGGCGGCGGCGAGCATCGGCCAGGTCTACCGCGGGCGTGACGAGTCCGGCCGCGAGCTCGCGATCAAGGTCCAGTACCCCGGGGTCGCCGAGTCGGTCGAGTCCGACATGCGCAATCTGCGGCTGCTCACCCCGCTGCTGCGCCAGCTGATGCCCGGACTCGAGGTCCGCGACGTGATCGACGAATTGCGCGAGCGGATCGTCGAGGAGTGCGACTACGAGCTCGAGGCCGCCAACCACCGGCGGGTCGAGCGGTTCTGGCGCGGCCATCCGTTCGTGCTCGTCCCCCGCGTCGACACCGAGCTCTCCCGCCGGCGGGTGCTCGTCACCGACTGGGTCGACGGCATGGGATTCGAGGCGGTGACCGAGCAGCCCGACGCGGTCCGTGACCGCTACGCGGAGATCGTCTACCGCTTCTTCTACGAGACCGTGCGCCACCTCGGCCTGGCGCTCGGCGACCCCCACCCGGGCAACTACCTGCTGTGCCCCGACGGTCGCGTCGCCTTCTTCGACTTCGGGATGATGCGCCGGCTCCCCGCCGGCTACGTCGCCCGCGAGGCGCTCATCTCCCGGGCAATCCATGACGGCGACGCCGACGGGGTCGTGGACGGCATGCGCGAGCTCGGCTATCTCGCCGGGGACCGAGAGGACTGGAACGGTCCGCTGCTGCTCGACTACATGCGCGAGATCTCCTGGTGGCTGCGCAGCGACGGGCCGCTGCGCCTCGAGCCCGAGGACCTGTGGCGCTCGACCGAGGCGCTGCGCGAGGACGGCGCCGGCGAGCACATCGCCCAGCTGCGGCGGATGACCCTGCCCCCCGAGGCGCTGCTGCTGCGGCGCATGGAGGGCCTGCTGTTCCAGACCGCGGCGACGCTGCGCGCCTGCGCGCCGTGGGGTCCGTTGCTGCAGGAGCTGATCGAGGGCTCGGAGCCGGTCACCGAGCTCGGTCGCGAGCACGCCGCCTGGCTCGCCGCGCGCTGAGCCGCGTCCGTACACTCCGGCGCGGATGACCGACGGCGCCGTCTCCCGCTGCTGGTCCTGGTCGCTTTCCGCGCGGCCCCGCTGACCTCTGTCTGCAACCGGGCCGCTCTCGAG
>CAXTTD010000088.1:1496-10645 GCA_964246945.1 uncultured Solirubrobacteraceae bacterium
CCCGCCCCGGCGGCCCCCGCGCCCGCGCGCCCCCCCGCCCCACTCCCGTCGGCGTCGGCGGGTCTCGAGAGCGGTCCCTTTCCCCCGAAAGGACCCTCCCATGCTCGATTCCGGCCCCGCCTTCCCCCATCGAGTGCTCACCGGTGACCGGCCCACCGGACAGCTGCACCTCGGGCACCTGTTCGGCACGCTGTGCAACCGCGTCGCCCTGCAGGACGACGGCGTCGAGCTGATGGTGCTCGTCGCCGACTACCAGACGATCACCGACCGGGACAGCCCCGCCTCGCTGCCCGGCGACGTCGAGGAGCTGCTCGCCGACTATCTCGCGGTGGGGATCGATCCGTCACGGGCCACGATCTTCGCCCACTCCCAGGTCCCGGAGCTCAACCAGCTCGTGCTGCCGTTCCTCAGCCTCGTCACCCTGCCCGAGCTGTTGCGCAACCCGACGGTGAAGGCGGAGGCGGCGGGCGCGGGGATGAGCGCGCTGGGCGGCCTGATGCTCACCTACCCGGTCCACCAGGCCGCCGACATCCTGTTCTGCCGGGCGACGCTCGTGCCCGTCGGGGTCGATCAGCTGCCCCATCTGGAACAGACGCGCAGTATCGCCCGGCGGTTCAACCGCCGCTACGCGCCGCTGTTCCCCGAGCCCCGGGCGCTGCTCGGCGCGGCGCCCGCGCTACTCGGCCTCGACGGTCGCAAGATGAGCAAGAGCCGCCACAACGCGATCGCCCTGGCGGCGAGCGCCGACGACACCGCGCGGCGGCTGCGCGCCGCGAGGACCGACGCCGATCCGCACATCACCTACGCGCCCGCGACCCGCCCCGAGGTCGCCAACCTCGTCCTGATCACCGCCCTGTGCGAAGGGCTCACGCCCGAGCGGGTTGCCAGCGAGCTCGGGCACCGCGGCGCCGCCGCGCTCAAGCGCCGGGCGAGCGAGGCGGTCAACGCGCACCTGGCGCCGATCCGCGCCCGCCGCGCCGAGGCGATGCGCGACCGCGGCGAGCTGCGCCGGATCCTCCGCGTGGGCAACGCCCGAGCGCGCGAGATCGCCCAGGAGACGCTCAGCGAGGTTCACGACGCGATGCATACGCGGTACTGAGCGCGATCACCCCCCGCGACGCGGCGAACCGCGGAGCACTTCGGCACGCGAGACGGTCACAAACTTCACCAGATCACTTATATTCGAGCGCATGTCGCGCCCGAGGCCATCTCGATGAGCTCCACCCGCGTCGATCAGCTGCGCGTGCTCGAGGCCGAGGCCGTCCACGTCATCCGCGAGGTGGTCGCCGAGCTCGAGCGCCCGGTGCTGCTGTTCAGCGGCGGCAAGGACTCGATCGTGCTGTTGCGGCTCGCCGAGAAGGCGTTCGGGGTGGGGGAGGACCCGAGCCTGCCCTTCCCGGTGCTCCACGTCGACACCGGCCACAACTTCCCCGAGGTGCTCGAGTTCCGCGACCGCCGAATCGCCGACGCCGGTCACGAGCTGATCGTCGCCTCGGTGCAGGAATCGATCGACCGCGGCCGGGTGCAGGAGGCGGATCCCACCGCCTCGCGCAACCAATTGCAGACCCGCACGCTGCTCGACGCGCTCGAGGCCCACCACTTCGACGCCGCCTTCGGCGGCGGGCGCCGCGACGAGGAGCGCGCCCGGGCCAAGGAGCGGGTGTTCTCGTTCCGCGACGAGTTCGGCCAGTGGGAGCCGAGCGCGCAGCGGCCCGAGCCATGGGCGCTCTACAACGGACGGATCCGCCGCGGCGAGCAGATCCGGGTGTTCCCGATGAGCAACTTCACCGAGCTCGACGTGTGGCGCTACATCGCCCTTGAGGAGCTCGAGCTGCCCTCGATCTACTTCGCCCACGACCGCGAGGTGGTGGAGCGCGACGGCATGCTGCTCGCGGTCTCCTCGGTGATCGCCCCCGCCGACGGCGAGGCGGTGGGCCGCGTGCGGGTGCGCTACCGGACGGTCGGCGACCTCACCGTCACCGGCGCGGTGCGCTCGGGGGCGAGCGACGTGGCGGCGGTGATCGAGGAGGTGAAGGCGGCCCGGATCTCTGAGCGCGGCGAGACCCGCGCCGACGACCGCACCTCCCAGGCGGCGATGGAGGATCGCAAGCGAGAGGGCTACTTCTGATGGCCGACGCCCGCGAGCTCCTGCGGATCGCCACCGCGGGCTCGGTCGACGACGGCAAGTCGACGCTCATCGGCCGGCTGCTGCACGACACCAAGTCGATCTTCGAGGATCAGATGGAGCACGTCGTGCAGACCTCCGAGCGCCGCGGCGACGGCTACGTGAACCTTGCGCTGCTCACCGACGGCCTGCGCGCCGAGCGCGAGCAGGGGATCACCATCGACGTCGCCTACCGGTACTTCGCCACCCCGCGGCGCACGTTCATCCTCGCCGACACCCCGGGTCACGAGAGCTACACGCGCAACATGTTCACCGGCGCCTCGACCGCCGACCTCGCGCTGGTGCTCGTCGACGCGCGGCCGGGCATCACCACCCAGACCCGGCGCCACACCCAGATCGCTGCGCTGCTGCGCATCCCCTACGTGGTGGTGGCCATCAACAAGATGGACCTGGTCAACTTCTCGGAGGCGCGCTTCGGGCAGCTCGCCGCCGAGGTGCGGGCGCTCGCCGCCAACCTCGGCCTCCCCGAGCCCCTCCAGGTGCCGATCAGCGCCCGCGACGGGGACAACGTCGTCGAGCGCTCCGCCCGCACGCCCTGGTACGCGGGCGACCCGCTGCTGGAGATCCTCGAGACCGTCGACGTCGGCGCCGCCCGTGACACCGACGAGTCGCACCTGCGGCTGCCGATCCAGTGGGTCGCCCGCGCCCGGGACGGCGGCCGGCGGGTGTACACCGGCCAGCTCGCGGCGGGGACCCTCAGCGCGGGTGACGAGGTGGTGGTCGTCCCCTCCGGCGCGCGGACCACCGTGACCTCGGTGCAGACGCTCGATCCGGCACGGGCGCAGGCAGTGCCCCCGATGTCGGTCGGGGTCACGGTGGCCGGCGACCTCGACATCGGCCGCGGCGACATGCTCGCCTCGCTGGAGAGCCGGCCGCCGGCCGCCCGGGAGCTCGACACCACGATCTGCTGGATGACCGAGCAGCCGCTCGCGCCCGGCCGCCGGTATGCGCTGAAGCACGCCACCCGTACCGTGCGGGCCACCGTGCAGGCGATCAACGACCGCTGGGATCCCGAGACGCTCGAGATCCTCGCCGACCCGAGCTCGCTCGCGCTCAACGACATCGGCCGGGTGAGCCTGCGCACGAGTTCGCCGGTGCTCGCCGACCCCTACCGCCGGAACGCGGTCACCGGCGCGTTCATCCTCATCGACGAGCACTCCAACGACACCGTGGGCGCCGGCATCATCCGCGAGGCCCGGGAGGTCACGCCCAAGCGTGAGGCCCGGCGCGACGTCACCTGGCATCCCTCGGCGCTCGATCGCGACGCCCGCTGGCGCTCGCTGCAGCAGACCGGGGCGACGGTGTGGCTCACCGGTCTGCCCGCTTCGGGCAAGTCGACGATCGCGGTGGCGCTCGAGCGCCAGCTCGTCGCCGAGGGTCGCGTCGCCTACCTGCTCGACGGCGACAACATCCGTCATGGGCTCTCCGACGACCTCGGGTTCGCGCCCGGCGACCGTGCCGAGAACGTCCGCCGGGTCGGTCAGGTGGCGCGGCTGTTCGCCGACGCCGGGGTGATCGCCGTGGTCTCACTCGTCTCCCCGCTGCGCTCCGACCGGGACGTGCCGCGCCGGCTGCACGAGGCGGCCCGGCTGCCGTTCGTCGAGGTCCACGTCGACACCGACGTCGAGGAGTGCGCGCGCCGCGACCCCAAGGGCCTGTACGCGAAGGCGCGGGCCGGTGAGATCACTGGCTTCACCGGCGTCGACGCGCCCTACGAGCCGCCGGAGGCCCCGGAGCTGCATCTGGAGACCGCCCGGGTCGGGATCGACGAGGCGGTCGGGCAGATCCTCGCCGCCCTGCGATGAGCCGCGCGCCGCGGTCCTGCTACCTGGTGTGCGCCACCCAGCGCAGCGGCTCGACGCTGCTGTGTGAGCTGCTCAAGACCACCGGCGTCGCCGGGCGCCCGGAGGAGTACTTCGAGGCCGAGCGCGACACCGGGGCGCCGCCCCACCCGGGGCGCTACCTCGAGGGGTTGCCGCCGACCGGCGCCGGGATCCGGGCCGACCCGACCCCTCCGCACGCCCCCGCCTACTCCTCGCTTCAGGGGATCGACGACTACCGCGACCATCTCGAGCGCACGTTCCGCGCGGGCACCACCGAGAACGGTGTGTTCGGGGCCAAGCTGATGCTCAATCAGCTGCCCGAGCTACAGGGCCTCGTCGGCGGGCTGCCCGAGTACGCGGGCCTCGATGACGGGGCGCTGCTTGCGCGTCTGTTCGGCGACGCGCGCTACGTGTGGGTGTCCCGCCACGACACCGTCCGCCAGGCGGTGAGCCTGTGGAGGGCGCTGCAGACCCGCCGCTGGCGGGGTGCCGGCGCCGCCGGACCGGCCGCGCTGCGCTACAGCTATGGGGGCATCGATCATCTCCGGCGCTGGTTCGAGGGGTCCGACGACGGCTGGCGGGCGCACTTCGCGCGGTACGGGATCGAGCCGCTGCGGCTCGGCTACGAGAACGACCTCACCCGCGATCCGGAGGCGACGGTGCGGGCGGTGCTCGACTTCATCGGCGTCTGTGCGCCCGCCGGCTGGGCGCCCGCCCCCGCGACCGAGCGCCAAGCCGACGCGCTCTCGGAGGAGTGGGTGCGCAGATATCATCGCGATCGCGCGGAGCACGAGTCGCCCACCGGTGACCGGCTGACCGCGCCGCGATGAGACCGCCTCGCCACGTGTCGCCGCCGAACATCCTCTACCTCAACTCGCACGACACCGGCCGCTACGTGCAGCCGTACGGCAACGCGGTGCCGACGCCGAACATCCAGTGGCTCGCCGACCAGGGCGTGATGTTCCGCAACGCCTTCTGCGCGGCGCCCTCCTGCTCGGGCAGCCGGGCGGCGCTGCTCACCGGCAGCTACTGCCACAACAACGGGATGATGGGGCTCGCGCACCGCGGCTTCGCGCTCTACGACTATGACCAGCACATCGTGCACACGCTCGGCGACGCCGGGTACCACACCGAGCTGATCGGCGAGCAGCACGTGTCCACCGATCCCGACATCCTCGGCTACGACGTGGTCCACCGCGTCGAGAACACCACCGTCAACTCGGTGGCGCCGGCGGCGATCGCGGCGCTGAGCGGCGACCTGCCTCAGCCGTTCTTCATGTCGGTGGGGTTCTTCGAGACCCACCGCAGCTTCTTCGCGCCCAGCTCGGTGCGCGACCGCGTCTACTCGCTGCCGCCGCCGTTCCTGCCCGACACGCCGGAGATCCGCCAGGACGTCGCCGCCTACAAGGCGAGCGCCCGCTCCCTGGATCACGGGGTCGGCTCGGTGCTCAACACCCTGCACGAGACGGGCCTCGATCGCAATACGCTGGTGATCTGCACCACCGATCACGGCCTCGCGTTCCCCACCGCCAAGGCGAGCCTCCTGGACCGCGGCATCGGGGTGATGCTCATCATGCGCGGTCCGGGGATGCCGGTGGGCGTTGCCGAGGACGCCCTCGTCTCCCAGATCGACATCTTTCCCACGATCTGCGAGCTGGCAGGGATCGACGCGCCGGCGTGGCTCCAGGGCACCTCGCTGCTGGGGCTGATCGCCGGCACCGAGCCCGAGGGCGCGCGCGCCGAGATCTTCTCCGAGCTCACCTACCACGCGGCCTACGAGCCCCAGCGGGCGGTCCGCACCGAGCGCTTCAAGTACGTGCGCCGCTTCGACGAGTACCCCTACCCGGTGCTCGCCAACTGCGACGACAGCCCGAGCAAGGACGCGTATCTCGCCCGCGGCTGGGCGACGCGTCCGGTCGTCCGGGAGGCGCTGCACGACATGTTCTTCAATCCCGGCGAGGGACGCAACGTGATCGACGACCCCGACTACGCCGAGATCGCGACCGACCTGCGGGGACGGCTCGAGCGGTGGATGGACGAGACCGACGATCCGCTGCGCTTCGGAGCGGTGGCGCCGCCGCCCGGGGCGCTGGTCAACGACCAGGATCAGCTCTCGGCCGATGAGCCCACCCGCGCGGTGGCGGCGCAGCTCCGTGACTGAGATCCCGCCGGAGGGGTCGGGCGTCGGCTCCACCGACGGCGCCCCCCGGTTCGACCTGCAGAGTCACTCGGCCCCCCCCCCGGGGGCGCGCGCCCCCGCGGGGGGGGGCGCGGCGGCGGCGGCCGCGGGGGTCGAGACCCTCGCCCTCACCGACCACGACGCGACCTCCGGCGTGCCCGAGGCGCAGGCGGCGGCCGCCGCCGCGGGGATCACGCTCGTGCCCGCGGTCGAGATCACCGCGCAGGACGGCGAGCGCCACGACCTGCACCTGCTCGGCTACCAAGTCGATCCCACCTCGTCGGAGCTCGCGGCGGCGCTCGCCCACTCGCGCTCGGATCGGGAGCGGCGGGCGGACCGGATGGCCGATGCGCTGCGCGAGCTCGGCTTCACGCTCGACGAGACGCTGCTCACCGCCCGCGCCGCCGAGGGTCAGGCGATCGGCCGGCCCCACCTCGCCCAGGCGGTGGTCGGCCACGCGGCGAATCACGCGCGCCTCGCCGAGCTGGGGCTGCTCGACCCGACCGACTTCCTGGTCGCCTACCTGATCGAGGGTCGCCCCGCGTTCAGTCCCCGGCAGGCGCCGAGCGTCGCCGAGGCGATCGCGCTCGTCCACGCCGCCGGCGGGCTTGCCGTGTGGGCCCACCCGTTCTGGGACGTGTCGGCGCCCGAGGAGGTGCTCGAGCTGCTCGACCGCTTCCGCGCCGAGGGTCTCGACGGCGTCGAGGCGTTCTACGTCACCCACACCGAGACCCAGACGCGGCGGCTCGCCGAGCACGGCGCGTCGACCGGCCTGCTCACCACCGGCTCCTCGGACTTCCACGGCCCCGAGCACGCGACCTTCTCCCGGTTTCGCGCGTTTTCGACCCACGGGCTCGCGCCGTCGCTCGGCCCCATCGCCGAGTAGCTCGCCGTCACGGATCCGCCAGGAGAGCCGCACATTGCCCTCGTCGACCAACCCTGGCGGGCTCAGCGAATCCCTGCGCCTCGCGGTGGCGCGCGTCGAGAGGTGGCAGCAGGGGTTCGAGGCCTTCCAGACGCACCCGAGCCTCGCCGTCGACGCCGCCCTCCAGCACGAGGTCCTCGAGGACCTCGCCGGCCGGCTCGGTGAGAACTACCCGTTCTTTCATCCCACCTACGCCGGGCAGATGCTGAAGCCGCCCCACCCCGTCGCCGTCGCCGCCTACCTCACGGCGATGCTCATCAACCCCAACAACCACGCGCTCGATGGTGGACCACCCACCGCCGAGATGGAGCGTGATGTCGTCGCCCAGCTCGCGCGGATGTTCGGCTACGACGAGCATCTCGGGCACCTGACGAGCAGTGGCACGATCGCCAACCTCGAGGCGCTGTTCGTCGCCCGTGAGCTCCGGCCGCAGTCGGCCGTGGCCTTCAGCGCCGACGCGCATTACACGCATGAGCGCATGTGCCATCTGCTCGGCGTCGACACCGAGCGCATCCCGACCGACGCCGCGGGGCGGATGGATGTCGACGCCCTGGAGAGCCGGATGCGGACGGGCCGGATCGGCACCGTGGTGGTGACCGTCGGCACGACCGGGCTGGGCGCGCTCGACCCGGCGCACGACGTGGTGGCGCTCGCGCAGCGGTATGGCTCGAGGATCCACGTCGACGCCGCCTACGGTGGATTCTTCACGCTCATCGCCGACGGTTCACCGGACGGTGTCGAGTCCGCGCCGTTCGCGGCGATGCGCCACTGTGACTCGATCGTCGTCGATCCCCATAAGCACGGCCTGCAGCCCTACGGGTGCGGCGCCGTGCTGTTCAGGGATCCGGCCGTGGGTCGCTTCTACCAGCACGAATCGCCGTACACGTACTTCACCTCCGAGGAGCTGCACCTGGGGGAGATCTCGCTCGAGTGCTCGCGGGCGGGCGCCGCCGCGGCGGCGCTGTGGGCCACGCTGCGGTGTCTGCCGCTCACCTCAGAGGGGCTGGGCGGAGTGCTCAGAGCCGGTCGGCGGGCGGCCCGGGAGTGGCATGCGCGGCTCGCCGAGTCCGAGATCCTCGCCTCCTACCAGGCCCCCGCGCTCGACATCGTCACCTACCTTCCCCGTCTCCCCCGCCTGTCGGAGATCGACGCCGTGGCGGCCCGCGTGCTGAAGGTCGGGATGACCGCTGCCCCGGACCGCGCGCTGTTCGTCGCGACCTACGGGGCGCGCGCCGACGACCTGCGCGCGCGTGGCCACGCCGTCGAGTGCGACATGCCGCAGGGCCGGATCCTCCGCAGCGTGCTCATGAAGCCCGAGAGCGAGGCGTGGGTCGCGGAGTTGCAGCGACGCCTCGAGGGTCTCGTCACCGACGCGCGAGCGATGGCGTAGCACGCGTCAGCTGGTCAGGCCCGGCAGCTCCCCGGCGCGCAGCTTTGCGATCATGTCGTCGGTCTCCTCGCGGTAGACCGTCCCGTCGGCGAGCTCCAGCACCGGCACGAACTTCTGGCCGCTGAGCGCGACGACGTCGGCGCGGGACTTCTCGGACTTGCCGTACCCGTGGGTGACGACCTCGTACGCAACGCCCGACTCGTCGAGCGCCTGCTGCATCCGCCAGCAGGCGTCGGCCTTCAGGTGCAGGAACGTGTAGGAGCAGCGGTGGAGCTTGACCGTGGCCATGGGGGCCAACGCTACCGGACCCGTGGGTCCCGAGCGTCGCCCGGAACCGGGTTCGGTCAGGACTCGGCTCAGCCGGCGGCGTCGAGCACCGAGCCGGCGAGGGCCGGCGCCGAACGGGCCTCGGCGAGCGGGGTGTAACCGAAGGCGTCCTCGGTGAACCGCAGCAGCGCGTAGGGGTCGCACGCGGTGCGCAGCGTGCGACCGCGGTGCGCCCACCGCGAGAGCACGAGCGCCCCGGCGCTCACCGGGTGCCCGACCGAGCGCCCGCCGCGGGTGAGGGCGATCACCAGCACCCCGTCGCGCCGGTAGGCGGGCGAGGCGAGGATGCGCGGGATCCAGCGGCGCAGGAAGGCGTTCTC